>DASSYG010000123.1:0-4927 GCA_035703405.1 Acidimicrobiales bacterium
CCCGGCTCGGCCACGTTCCCGTTGCCCGGCATCTCCGCAGAACTGGTCGACGAGAGCGGCGAGCCCATCGAGAAGGGCGGCGGCTACCTCACGCTCACCCGCCCGTGGCCGTCGATGCTGCGCGGCGTGTGGGGCGACCCCCAGCGGTTCTTCGACACCTACTGGAGCCGCTACGAGGGCCGCTACTTCGTCGGCGACGGCGCCAAGATCGACGACGACGGCTACTACTGGGTCATCGGGCGGGTCGACGACGTGATGAACGTGTCGGGTCACCGCATCTCGACCACCGAGGTCGAATCCGCGCTCGTCGCCGACCCCAGGGTCGCCGAAGCCGCCGTGGTGGGGGCGACCGACGCGACCACCGGTCAGGCGATCGTGGCATTCGTGACCCCCAAAGGCGACACCGAATGGACCGAAACCCTCGGCGAGGAACTGCGTGCCCACGTCGCCGATCAGATCGGCAAGATCTCCAGGCCGAAGACGATCATCTTCACCGATGATCTGCCCAAGACCCGCTCGGGCAAGATCATGCGCCGGCTATTGCGTGACGTCGCCGAAGGACGGGATCTGGGCGACACGACGACGCTCGCCGACCCGGGCGTCGTCGACGAGATCCGCCGCCGCGCCGACGAGGGCGCGGCCGCCGAATCGGGTTGACCGCTACGGACTCGACCCTTCGGGCACCGGCGGGAGCCTGCCTATGCTGGGCATGTGGACATCCCGACGAACTGGTGGTGGCGCGGGGGTGTGCCCGAGCCGGGTGATTGTGCGATCTTCGATATGGACGGGGTGCTGTCCGACGCCAAGGACCGCCAGCATCACCTGGTCTGGCCCCGGCGGGACTGGGACGCGTTCTTCGCTGCGGCCGGAGAGGATGCGGTGTTCGCCGACACTGCCACCCTGCTGGGACTGCTCGGCCAGACCCTGCAGGTCGTGTTGGTGACCGCACGGCCGGTGTCGATCCGAGCCGCCACGATCGACTGGTTGGCACGCCACGAGGTTCCCTACGACCTGTTGATCATGCGCCCCGACCTGGATCGGCGCGCCTCCGCGGCGTACAAGAAGTCGACGGTGCACGAGCTGGACGCGTTCGGGTTCACACCCCGCATCAGTTTCGAGGACGATGCGCGCAACGTCGAGATGTTCCGAGCGCAGGGCGTGCCATGTGTGTACATCCACTCGGGTTACTACGACTGAGCAACGAACCGTCGACGGGACAACTCAGCTTTAGGAACGGCCCGTAGACTCTGAGGTGATGAACCGGCGCATGTGCCGGACGCGAGGAGAGGACCATGCGGAACAACATCAAGACCTTCATCCTGCTTGCCGGTCTCGGCGGGTTGATGATCGGCATCGGAAGCTTCTGGGGTCGCGGCGGGGCGATGATCGGATTGGCCCTCGGGCTGGTGTTCGTCGGCGGCTCCTATTGGTTCAGCGACAAACTCGCGATCAAAGCAGCACGAGCCCGGCCGGTGACCGAAGCCGAAATGCCCAAGTACTACGCGGTTGTCCGTGACCTGACGACTCGGGCGCAGATGCCGATGCCCAAGTTGTACGTCTCACCCGAGCCTCAACCGAATGCGTTCGCCACAGGCCGCAACCCCGAACATGCCGCGGTCGCGGTCACCGAAGGCATCCTGCAGGTACTCACCTGGGATGAACTCCGAGGTGTGCTCGCGCACGAGATTTCCCACGTGAAGAACCGCGACATCCTGATCGGATCGGTCGCCGCCGCGGTCGCGATGGGGATCACCTTCATCGCGCGGATGGCGATGTGGAGTTCGTTGTTCTTCGGTGGTGGCCGCGACAACAACAACGGCGGCATCATCGGCATGCTCGCCATGGCGATCCTTGCGCCGATCGCCGCGATGATGTTGCAGATGGCGCTCAGCCGCAGCCGCGAGTTCGAAGCCGACCATGACGGCGCGGAACTGGTGGGCACCGGTGTGCCCCTGGCCCAGGCACTCGCCAAGATCGACGCGTATGCGCACCGGGTGCCTATGGACATCGACCCGGCACAGGCCACCGCGTACATCATCAACCCGTTCAGCGGCCGCAAGGTCCAGTTCGCGAACCTGTTCTCGTCGCACCCGCCGACCGAAGAACGGATCGCCCGCCTGCAGCACCAGTCGTCGCCGGTCCACCGCGGCCCGCTCGGCTGACACTGAACCCCTTCGGAAATTTGTAGTGGAGTGCCGCTCTCAGCGGCAGTTCGCTACAAATTTGGCAGTTGCACTCGACCCGCTTCAGGTTTGCCCTTGATGGAGCGCCCTGAGTGCCTTCGCCGGCAGGACTCAGTCGCGGAAGTTTTCGAACTGCAGCGGGATGCCGTGGTCGCCCTCGCGCAATGCCGCGATCACGTCCTGGAGCGCGTCACGCTTTTTGCCGGTCACGCGGAGCTGGTCGCCCTGGGTCTGTGACTGCACCCCCTTGATGCCGAGTGCCTTGATCGCCTTGTTCAACTCGCGGGCCTTGTCCGAGGAGATACCCGCGGTCAAGCTCACGACCTGCCGGGCGCTGCCCCCACTGGCATCTTCGACCTTGGCGTAATCCACGGCCTTGAGCGACACCTTGCGGCGGACCAGCTTCTCTTCGAGTACCTGGCGTAGGGCGTTCAACCGGTCCTCGGACACGGCACGCAACGTAATCGTGTGATCGTCCAGCTCGATCGAAGCCTGGGCGTTCTTGAAGTCGAAGCGGTTCGCCACCTCCCGGCTCGCCTGGTCCACCGCATTGCGGACCTCCTGCAGATCGACTTCGGAGACGACATCGAAACTCGGCATGACCTGCCAGGCTATCTGCCCGAACGGCCACCTCGTCACCGCAACGCGGTGCGGGACACCGCTAGGTCAATCGCTACACTGGCCCATCTGATACGGATCGGTGCCCGAGTGGCCAAAGGGAACTGGCTGTAAACCAGTCGCGTCATGCTACGGAGGTTCGAATCCTCCCCGGTCCACCACTCATCGCTCGTCCCGAGCGGTCCGATCGACCCGACCGGCTGTCGTTCAGCGGCGTCGATCGTCGAGTTCGGTGTCGACCGTGGGAGGTCGACCGGCGGAAGTGTCGCCGGCGGCGTTCTCGGAGCGGTCCCGGGCGGTTCCTTCGCCGGGCCCGACGAGGCTGAGGTCGCCGGTCAACTCTTCCAGACGCGCCCAGGAGACGATGTCGTCGGAGTTCGTCAACAAGATGACCTGGGGGGATCCGGCTTGGCCGAGGAGCGTCTCGAGCAGCGCAGGGCGAACGGCCGGGTCGAACGCGCCGAAGGGTTCATCCAGCAGCAAGGGGAACGACTCGCCGTCGGTGCCGAGGCGGCGACTCTTCGCGATCCGGGTTATGAGCGTCTCGATCAACTCGGGTGCCTCATCACGCGCATGGCGAGGGACGAGTGACTGATCGCCGCTGAAGGTCGCGCTCCCGCGCCGACCGAGCCCGGCGGCGGCTTCGATCGCCGGGCGGTGCTCCAGGGCCCAGTCCACGGTCACGTCTCCGGCCGTCTGCTTCCAGCGATGCAGCGCATCGTCGACATCGGCTTGTCCCGCGGCCCGGTGACGTCGCTGCTGTTCAGAGGTGATGTAACCGTCGATCCGGTCGAGCTGGTAGCCGAGGTACGACTCGGAGCCGGACTGGTTCAGCGCGACTTCGAGTTGCTTCGCGTAGTAGCCGACGCGTGCCCGGAAGACGAATGCGACCACGGTCGCTGCCGCGGCCAGGACGACGAGGGCAATCGCGGCGGCGCCACTTGTCGACGCGGTGACGGCCGCCGCGGCCAAGCTGGCGGTCCCGACCACGAGGGCGAACAGTCGTGTCCGGTCCGCCTGTTCCATCGCCGCGTCGTGGGAGTGGTAGTTGTGCTCGATGCGTTCGGTCAGCGACGCGTCTTCGACCTCGCCGACGTCGGTGTGCTCGGCGAGCGCGCGTCGGGCGATCTGAACCCGTTGCGCATCGGACCAGAGTTGATTCTGATCGATGCGGCCCAGCCGCGAGATCAGTTCCTGGCTCTGGGTCGTCGCCACGAGATCGTTCGGCCCGATCCGGGCCCAGCGTCGTGTCGCGCCCGCGTCCATCCCGAACGTCGCGAGCAGATCGATGCTCCCATCGACACTCGTGAACTCGGCCGAGACATCCGATCCCGACGCGACGTCGATCACGCGGTGAGGGGCGTCGCCGGGTCGGAACACCACCAGCATGCGTCCGTCGTCGGTCACGACCTCGAGGTGGGTCCCCGAACGGTGCGTGCACAGGCCACTCAACAGCTCGTTGATCATCGATCCTCGGGAGGCCGAGCCGACGCCGGTGATGACCGTGAGGTTGGGGTGGAAGGCGACGTCGAGGGTACGTCCCTGTGCCTCGACTGCCAGACGCGCGAATCTCATCCCTCTTGGGATCGGCAGGGACACCACCGGTCTTGAGTCATATGGCCTACTCGGCGCGGCAAGACGGCCGGATGCCGATGATCGTGTCTGGGACGCCTCGCGGCGACTTGGCCGACGGCAGGCGCCGGACGTAACATGTCGGGTTCCGGTCGCCGCGAGGCGGCTCCTATCAGCACGCCCCCTTAGCTCAGTCGGCAGAGCGTTTCCATGGTAAGGAAAAGGTCGTCGGTTCGATTCCGACAGGGGGCTCACAGAGGTCCGCCTCGGCACCCCGACCTCGGCGACGTAGCTCAGTTGGTGAGAGCGCTCGGCTCATAATCGAGAGGTCGTGGGTTCGAATCCCACCGTCGCTACCACCACCACCCCGACCGGCTCGCAGGAAGGCGAGCCGTCATCAGTCCCAGGAGAAGAGTTGTCATGGCGAAGGAAAAGTTTGAGCGTAACAAGCCTCATTTGAATGTGGGGACGATGGGGCATGTGGATCATGGGAAGACGACGTTGACTGCGGCGATCACGAAGGTGTTGCATGAGGCGGATGGGTCGTCCGCGTT
>DASSYG010000130.1:0-2127 GCA_035703405.1 Acidimicrobiales bacterium
CAACATGCGCTCGTTGTCGGGGGTGGTCAGGCTCGAGAACCACATCGTGCCGCCGAGCCGGTCCGACTTGTCGAGGACCGTCACCCGGTGCCCGCGTTCGGTGGCAACGCGTGCCGCCTCCAGCCCACCCGGTCCGGCTCCGACGATCACGACGTTCTTGCTCGTCGCGCCCCGCACGAACGGCACGAGTGCCTCGTTGCCCAGCGCGGGGTTCACCGCGCAGATCGGGGTGGCGTCCCAGAAGTTCTCCTGGACGCACACGTAGCAGTTGATGCACGGACGGATCTGTTCTGTGCGCCCCGCCTCGAGCTTGTTCACCAGATCGGGGTCGGCCAGCAACTGGCGACCCATCGCGACGAAATCGGTGCGACCCTCGGCGATCATCTTCTCGCCGATCTCGGGCAGCATGCGCCCGACCGTGATGACCGGGATGGACACCGCACGCTTGATGACCGACGCGTTGTCGGTGTAGAAACCGACTTTGTCGGGCAGCGGGCCGTCGGTGAAGTTCGCGAAGGCGTTCAGCGCGGTGCCCGTGACGTGGATGGCATCGGCGCCGGCCTGCTCGAACATGACGGCGGCGGCCGTGGACTCTTCGATGGTGAGACCGTCGGTTTCGCCGTATTCCTGCCCGGCCAGCCGCACGATCACGGCGAGGTCGCCGCCGGCCTCGGCCTTGACCGCGCGGATCACCTCGACCGTCAGCCGGGCACGATTCTCCAGCGACCCGCCGTACTCGTCCGTGCGCTGGTTCGAGTAGCGGCTCAGGAACCCGCCGAGAACGTAGTTGTGGGCGACGTGGATCTCGACGGCATCGCCTCCGGCCGTCTTCACACGGCCGGCTGCCTCGGCGAACATACGCACCAGCCACTCGAGATCATCCTTGGTGGCTTCGTGATACGTGGTCTGCTTGCCACCCGAGACGCCGGCCATCTTCTTCAGCTCTTCGGGGGTGTTGTCGATGAACGCGCTCATGTCGCTCGGCGGCTTCGGCACGCTCGGCACCAACTGCGGACGATCCTGAATCGTGTCGATGCGCGCGACCTTGCCGTGGTGTGTCATCTGCACGCACAGCTTGCTACCGGTCTCGTGAACGGCGTCGGCGAGCGCCTTGATCCCGGGGATGAATCGATCCTCCGACAGGCCGGGCTCTTTCGTGCTGGCGCACCCCGCCGGGTACGCGACGGCGCAGCAGCCGGTGATGATCAGCCCGGTTCCGCCGGCGGCGCGGGCGACGAAATGATCGATGTCGCCCTGCTCGATCTCCCCGTCCTCGCACAGGTTCATGTCCATAGCGGGTAGCACCACCCGGTTGTCCAGTGAGATGGGGCCGATGGTGCCGGGAGAGAGCAAGCTGGGGTACGTCTGAAGCCGGTTCGTCACGGGAAGAAGCTATTCCCAGGACAGGAACCCCGGGGTGCCCGGTCTCGATGAACGAGATGTCGATCACTCAACGCCGGAGCGGCGATACGGGTACGCTGCTCAACCCGCCTGCGGGTGTGCGTTCAGTGTGCCGACCGGCGAGTACATGTTGTGCCGGTTTTCAAGCCCCCGACGATTTCCGTTCACGCGGGTGGGGCATCGTGGCGGGCATGAGCGGACAACTGATCGTGTCGGTGTCGGGGATCAGGGACGCGACGCGTGACGTCATCGACGGTTTTGCGCGCGAGATGGACGCACGCGGTGTGGCGCTGTCGCTGTTCGTGGCGCCGAGGCTCAAGGACCATTACCGGCTGATCAACGATCCGGAGACCCAGGAGTGGCTGCTCGAACGTCGAGAGGGCGGCGACGCGATCGTGCTGCACGGCTACGACCAGGCCGCCACCAAGCGCCGTCGCGCCGAGTTCGCCGCGCTGCCCGAACATGAGGCGCGCCTGCGGTTGCTCGCGGCCGACCGGGTGCTCGAAGAGACGGGCCTGCGCACTCGCCTGTTCGCGCCGCCGCGCTGGCTCGGGTCGCCCGGCGCACTCGCCGCGCTCCCGCAGACCGGGTTCCGCGTCATGGCCGACATCGCGGGCATCCGCGATCTCGAACGCGACACCGTCGTCAAATCCCGCGTCTACGGGATCGGGGACGGTGCGAAGACCGAACCGTGGTGGTGTCGCGCCATGGTGATCGGGGCGGGGC
>DASSYG010000259.1:0-10068 GCA_035703405.1 Acidimicrobiales bacterium
ATCATCGGACACGCCAACGAGTACCTGGCCGGCCAGCGCTACCCCGACGACACCTTCGCCGTCACCGGAAAGACCGGCGCACAGCTCCGCGACAAAGCCAAGGTCGACATCCTGAAGTGGATCACCGAACGCTTCGAGTTCGGGTTCTTCGAGTGGCACTCCAACGTCTACATGCTCAAGGACGTCACGCCCCTGCTGATGCTCGTCGAGCTCGCCGACGACCCCGAGATCGTCACCGCTTCGGCGATGGCCCTGGACCTGTGCCTGCTCGACCAGGCCGCCCACCTGCAGGCGGGTTGCTACACCGCGCCCCGGGGTCGGACCTATGAAAAGGACAAGATGACCTCGCTCGATGAGGACACCTTCGGCACGACCAAGTTCCTCTTCGACGACACCGACGCCACCTACCCGGCGCTCACCGACTCGGGCGCCACGTACTTCAGTGCGGCCAAGCGGTACCGGCCGCCCCAGGTGATGCTCGACATCGCGAAATCCGATGCGACCAGCGTGGTGCGCGAACGCCACGGCGTGTACTTCGACGGTTCCGCGCCAGTCCAGCGCTACGCGTGGGCGCCCTATGGCCGTGACTTCACCAAACAGGAGAACCTCGAGTTCTGGTGGAGCCTCGGCGCGGTCGGTATGTGGCCGATGGCCCAGGTCGGCGTCGCTACCGCCAACACCTACCGACTTTGGGATACGTCCGGATTCGAACAGATCAAGCTGCTCGCGCTGTTGAACGACTTCGATCCGGTGAAGCTCCGCGACTGGGAGCAGGCCCGGGCGGCCGTCATCAACTTCGGATTCCTCTCCGAGGCCAACACCTACGCGTGGCGTCACCCCAAGGTGTCGCTCGCATCGGTCATCGACCACCGCAAGGGCGAGATGCGCGATCAGGCCCACGCGTGGCAGGCGGCGATCGACGAGAACGCCATGGTGTTCACCACCCATCCGGTCACCGAACCGGCCAATTCGGCGGAATGGTCCAGAGCCAACGCCCCTGCCTACTGGACGGGTTCGGGTTCGATGCCGCGCTCCGCGCAGTTCGAACGCACCGCCATCCATCTGTACGACCCGGCCTGGGACGCCTCGACCGACGCCTTGGTGTGGGCGGTGCTCGGCTACCGCGACTACACCCACGCCTACTTTCCGAAAGACCATTTCGACCGGTGGGTTCAGTCGGGCAACTGGACGGTCGGCGAACGCAAAGGGGCCTACATCGCCCTGTGGTCGTGGCGGGCGCCGACCTGGCGGGACTACGACGCAGCGGTGTACGCGGCCCGCGGGTTCACCACGTCGTTCGATCTGGTCGCGCGAGGGGGCCCGGACAACGTCTGGATCGTCGAATGCGGCACGTCCGACGACGACGGATCGCTGGAGGACTTCGTAGCGGCGCTGACCGCGCATGACCCGGTCGTCGCGAAGGGCGACGACGGTTTCACCGTGGGCTGGACCTCGCCGTCGGCGGGAGCGATGGATTTCGGCTGGACCACCCCGTTCACGGTGGCGGGTACCGACGTCCCGTTGAGCGACTTCCCCCGCCACGAGTCACCCTGGGGCCGGATCGAACGCCAATCGCAGACCTACGAACTCGCTTCGCCCAACGCCTCGTGGAGGTGTGACCTTCCGAGCCGGACCCGGCAGGTCTCGTGACCCGTTCCGGGCCGGTGCGTTTCGCGGTCGTCGGGGCCGATCACCTGCACCTGTTCAGCATCGTCGACGGGTTGATCGGCGCAGGTGCCGTCGCCGCGGCCCACGTGCCCGCGGGCACGTTCATCGGCGCCTACGCCGGATGGCAGTCGGCCTCGGAACCGATCGAGCTCGCTGATCTGCTCGCCGACCCGTCGATCGATCTCGTCGTGACCGTGGGAGTCCCGGCAGACCGCGCCGCGGTCGCCGTGGCCGCCCTGGGAGCCGGCAAGTCGGTCGTGTCCGCCAAGCCGGGCATGACGTCACCTGCCCAACTCGACGCGATTCGGGCCGCCACTAGAGATCGTCCGGGTCGCCCCTACACGGTCCTGTTCACCGAGCGTTTCGAGAATCGCGCGGTGGTGCGGGCGATCGAGTTGGCGCGCGGCGGCGCGATCGGAACGGTCACCCGCGTCCGGGGAGTCGGCCCCCACACGCTCGACGCGCCGTCGCGCCCCGCATGGTTCTTCGATCCGGAGCGTTCGGGCGGCATCATCGTCGACCTCGCCTCGCATCAGATCGACGAGTTCCTCACGATCACCGGCGACCCGGTCGACGCGGTGATCGTCGACGCGGCCGCGGGCAACGTCGCGAGCCCTGATCATCCCGACTTCGAGGACGTCGGCTCGCTGAGCATCATCGGAGGAGGGGTCGAGGGGCACCATGGGGTCGATCTGCTCTCGCCGGCCGGTCTGGGCACCTGGGGCGACGTCCGCCTTGAGGTCACCGGCACCGCAGGCACCCTCGAGGTTCGGGCGAACATCGACGTCTGCGGAGAACCCGGCCCGGAACATCTCTTCCACGTCGACGCGGAGGGGTCCCGCCGCGTCGACGTGTCCGGGGTCGACATCGGGTGGGCGACGACCCTGCTCGCGGATCTCGTCGACGATTCGGAATCGTTGATGTCCCAGCAACATGTCTTCGCGGTGTCCGAGTTGAGCCTTGCCGCACGCAGCCAGGCGCGGACCTGGGGGAGTGCCCGATGACCGACCTGCGGGTCGGGGTGGTCGGCATGGGAGTGGGTCAGCTCCACCTGCTTTCGTGGATCGATGTGCGAGGCGCCTCCGCGGTGGCGCTGGTCGAGACCGATGCTGCGTTGCGTGCCCATGCGGCCGCCGATTGGGGCCTCGACGCCTATGCGTCGCTCGATGAATTGTTGGGCGCCGGCGTCGACGTAGTCGATCTGTGTACCCCACCGGCGTTGCACGAGGCCCAGATCGTGCAGTGTCTCGAAGCCGGGGTACACGTGATCAGTGAGAAGCCGCTGGTCGACTCGCTTGCCGCGTGCGACCGCCTGATGCTCGCCGTTGCCGGCGCGCCGAACGGCGCCCGACTGATGCCGGTGTTGCAGTACCGGTTCGGCATTGGCGCCGCCCAGGCGCGGGCTTTGGTCACCGCCGGGGTCACCGGTCGGCTGTTCACTGCGTCGGCGACGACCTGGTGGCGGCGCGACGCCGACTACTACGACGAAGCGGCGTGGCGCACGACCTGGCAGGGCGCGCTGGGCGGCACCGTGGTGAACCACGCGGTGCACATCCACGACCTGCTCACCTGGATCGGCGGGCCGCTCACCGAAATCCACGCCCTGGTCGACACCCGAGTCAACGACGTCGCAACCGAGGACTGCGCGGTCGCCGTTGGCCGAACTGCTGATGGTGGTCTGGTGACCATGAACGCCACCACCGGCGCAGCGACCGAGTCGTCACGCTTGGCCTGGTGCTTCGAAGGCGTCCAGATCGAATCGGCGACCGACCCGTATCATCCGGCGGGCAAGCCGTGGACGTTTCTGTGGCGCAATGAAGCAGCCGAGCGGGCCGGCGGGGCGGTGATCGCTGCCGTGCCCGTACTGCCAGACGCGTTCACCGGACAGTTCCAGGCGTTCGTCGACGGCTTGGCGTCGGGCACCGTGCCGGTGACCGTCGATGATGCCCGCGCCGCCCTCGAAGTCGTGACCGCTTGGTACCACTCGGCCCGCCACGGCACCACCGAACGACTCCCGATAGGGGCCGATCACCCGGCCTATGGTTCGTGGTTGCCCGAAGAAAGATAGCCATGTACAATCGTGTTTACAACTGGGGTCGCCACCCTCGGAGATGTCCACGGAGTTGCCGATGAAGACCTTCACCCACGATGGAACCACCATCGCCTACCGCGACGAAGGGTCGGGGCCGACGATCGTGTTCTTGCACAACGGCGGTACCTCGTCGACGATCTGGCGCGAGCAGATCGCCACGCTCTCGTCCACACATCGCTGTCTCGCCGTGGACCTCCCCGGTTTCGGCGCATCGCCGTTGCCCGATCCTCCCGCCACGTTGGCGGACATGATCGATTTGATCGGCGCGTTCGTCACCGACCTCGAGCTCGCGCCGGTGACCCTGGTGGGCAACTGCATGGGGTCCAACATCGCCATCCAGGTCTCTCGCGAGCATCCCGAACTCGTCACCGGTGTGTTGGCCGTCAACCCGCTCACCGAGGCGTCCTTCGGAGGGGGCGGGATCGGCTTCGTCCACCGCATGAAGCACGTCGCCGCCGGCCCGGCCCGCGGGGCACGGTCGTTGTCGCGGAAGATCGGGATCCCCAAGCTCTTCGGGTCACCGACGCTGCGCTTCCAGTTGGGCCGCAAAGGCATAGCCAAGGGCCTCCAACGCGACCCCGAGTTGCTCGCCTGTCAGTTCCGGGCCGACCAGATGCCCGCCCTGGTCGACGTGCTCGACGACATGGACGCCTACGGAGGGCTCGACACCACCGAGACGACCGATGACGTACCGATCTGGGTCGCTTGGGGCGACCAGAACCGGGTGCTGTCGCGCAAGAAGGCCGCCGGGCTCGAAGAGCGCCTCCATGCCCAACGGGTCGAGATCATCGACGACGCCGGCCATCTCGCGATGCTCGAAGACCCCGAGTTCGTGACCGGCCTGGTCACCGAATTGATCGACGCCACGACCACCGAGAAGCAGGCATCGTGACCGAAACCGCATCCACCGACTCGACGTCCGTCGACACACCTACCGACACCTCATCTGTCGACACGCCCGAATCGACGCCGGCAGCCGTCGGTGGTCGGATCATGGACCTGCCCGACCGGGTGCGCCAGATCGCCGAGACCGATCCGACCCGGCTCGCGCTCATCCACGAACACCGCTGGATCGGAAGCAAGCCGCGGACCACGACCACCACCTACGGCGAGTTGAGTCACCGCGCCGAAGCGGTCGCGGTGGGACTCCGGGAGTTCGGCGTGCGCGAGGGCACCCTCTGTTCGTTCATGATCCCACCCTGTGAGGACGCCATGGTCGCGGCCCTCGCCCTGTGGCGGGTCGGTGCGGTCATGGTCGGGATCGAACCGCACAGCCACGGGCTGCGCAGCGTCGGCAAGTCGATCGCCCGGGTCGGTCCCGAGGTGTTCCTGGGTACCCCCGAGGCCCAGGCGGGCCGGCTCGCCTTCGGATGGGGCAAACCCACGATCTCAAAGAACATTCTCGTCGGCCCGGCCAAATTCCCGGGCGTGACGACCCTGGCATCCCTGGAGCGGCCCGTCACCGGCGAGCCCGCACTGCCCGACGTGCAGGTCGACGACCCGTGCGTGATCGCGTTCACCACGGGCTCGACCGGTCACCCCAAGCCCACGGTGATGACCCATCGCAACCTCACCTCGATGATCGACGGGGTCGCCGCCCAGTGGCGCCTCGCCGAGCACGGTGACGTCATCGACATGCCGACCTTCCCGATCTTCTGGATCATCGGGCTCTTCCACGGCGGCACGGTCGTGGTGCCACCCATGAACTTCGCGACCAAAGGGCCCGGTTCGGCCGACCCCGCGAAGCTGGTCGCGACGATCCAACGCCATCAGGTCGCCTCGTTCTTCGGCTCCCCGGCGGTGCTGACCAACCTCGCCCGTCACTGCGCCGACCACGGCATCAAACTGCCCAGCATCAATCGGATCGTCGCGGGAGGCGCCGAGGTGTACGGCCCCCTGTACGCCGCGGTGAAGAACATGCTCGTCGACGGCGAGATCTACTCGAACTACGGCGCGACCGAAGCGTTGCCGATCGCCGAGATTGCCGGTGCAACGGTGCTGGGCGAGACCTGGGCGCGCACCGAGGCCGGGGAAGGGCTGTGTGTGGGCGACCCGCTCGCCAAGGTCGAGGTCCGGATCGTCGACATCGTCGACGATCCGATCCCCACGATGGATGACGCGGTAGTGCTCGAGCCGGGTCAGATCGGTGAGGTCGTGGCACGCAGCGCGCACATCAGCGACCGCTACTGGGACGCCCCCGACGAGATGACCGACAACAAGATCGAAGACGGTGCCACCCGCTGGCACCGCCTCGGCGACACCGGTTGGCTGGATGACCAGGGGCGACTGTGGGTGTGCGGCCGGCGCTCTCACCGCGTCATCACCGACGAGCGCACCTACTACCCGTTGTGTGTCGAACCGGTCATCAACACCCACGCCGCGGTGGTCAAGAGCGCACTGGTCGAACCCGTGGTCGGCGGCATGAAGACCGCAGCGGTCTGCGTCGAGTTGCGCCCGGAGGCCCGGGTGAACCAGGAACGGATCGAGCGAGATCTCACCGACCTCGCCGAGCAGCACGATGCGACCCGGGGCTTGGCCACGTTCTTCTTCATCGATCACCTGCCCGTCGACAAGCGCCACAACGCCAAGATCGACCGACCCGGACTCGGCCGGACCCTGAGCGCCACCCCGGCCTGACCCGGCTGTCAGCGTTTCCCGACCGCTACCGTGGCAGCGGTATGCGCCTGGACACCGACGAGATCGCCGCTGCGACGGGCGGACAGCGACTCGGTGACCCCGTCGGCATCGACGGCGCATCGATCGATTCCCGCGGCGACATCGCCGGTCGTCTGTTCGTACCGGTCGTCGCAGCACGGGACGGCCACGAATTCATCGATTCGGCACTCGACGCCGGGGCCACCGCCTATCTGACCGCCCGGCCAGACACGACCGGACGGCCGGCAGTGCAGGTGAACGACACGCTGCGGGCGCTCGGCGACCTGGGCCGCCTGGCCCGAGCGCGTCTGGGAGACCGGGTCGTGGGCGTCACCGGCTCGGTCGGCAAGACCTCCACCAAGGACCTGCTCGCCGCGGTGCTCGCCACCACCTATCGCACGTGTGCGAACGAAGCCTCGTTCAACAACGAGATGGGCGTGCCGCTCACGCTGCTGTCCGCATCCGAGGACACCGAGGCCGTGGTCACCGAGATGGGCGCCCGGGGGATCGGCCACATCGCGATGCTGAGTGACCTGGCACGACCGACCGTCGGCGTGGTCACTGCGATCGCGGGCGCCCACCTGGAGATGTTCGGCTCGGTCGCCGAGGTCGCCGTCGCGAAGGGAGAATTGGTCGAGGCGCTCCCCGCTTCGGGCACCGCGGTGCTGAACGTCGACTTCGATCTGGTGGCCGGATTGGCGGCGCGCACCGAGGCCTCGGTGCTGCGTTACGGGATCGACCGGGCCGACGTCGACGTGCACGCCGAAGACCTCGCCCTCGGCGACGACCTCCGGCCGAAGTTCACGCTGCGCACCCCTTGGGGATCCGCGCCGGTCCATCTCGCCGTCCATGGCGTCCATCAGGCATCGAACGCGTTGGGAGCCGCCGCCGCCGGGTTGGCCCTCGGCGTCGACCTGGAGGCGGTCGTCGACGCCCTGGGCCGTGCCGCGCTGTCGCCGATGCGCATGGATGTACGGCGGCGGGGTGACGGCCTGGTCGTGATCGACGACACCTACAACGCGAATCCGACGTCGATGGCTGCGGCTCTGCATGCCCTGGCCGCCGTGGATGCCGAGCGCCGCATCGCGGTGCTGGGGGAAATGGCCGAACTCGGTGCGACCTCGCCCGACGAACATCGTGCCATCGCGGACCTGGCCGGCACGCTCGGGATCGCGGTGATCGCGGTCGGCACCACGCTGTACGGGCCGGGCACCCACGTCGTCGGCGGCACCGGTGAGGTCATCATCTTGTTGGGCGGCGCAGGCGTCGGGCTGGGCGAAGGCGATGCGGTGCTGGTGAAGGGCTCGCGTGTCGCCGGGCTCGAGTCGGTGGCCAGACGGTTGGCCTGACGCGTCGGTTGCCAAGTTTGTCGAAAAGCGTCACGCTGTCGGAGTGAAGCCGGTGTGAGGTCGACATGAGCCGAACGCGTACGCACTATCAGGTCCTCGGAATTGCCGAGGATGCGTCCATCGAGCAGATTCGTCGTGCCTACCGTGCCCTCGTCCGTCGCTATCACCCCGATCATCTCGGCGACCGGGCGACGAATCCACACTCCAAAGCCGAGGCCGAGCACCACATCCGTGAGTTGAACGCGGCCTGGCAGGAGTTGCGCGACCCGGAGCGTCGCGCCCACTACGACCGCCGGATCGCTCACGCTCCTCGGGAGGCGCCCTACGACCCGTTCCCTCCGGGGACCGAACCCGAACCGCCTGGCGGATTCGAGGAGTGGTATGCCGATGCGGCCCGTCGGCGCACCGAGGCTCGGACCATCAGTCGACCCTCCGCACCTGCGAGGCCGTTCCGGGTGCGGTTGTTGATCGGATTCGGCGTGATCGTGCTCATCGGGATCATGTTGATCGTGCTGATCACCGGCGAGAGTGGCGACAGCCTGCCACCCGCCGTCGGACAGGGCCGGTGCGTGCGCGTCGAGACCGGACCCCACACCGTCGAGGTTCCCTGCGACCAGCGCAACGACGGCAAGATCCTGGGCCAGGTCGATGTGCCCGGCGAATGTCCCAACGGTGCAGTGGCGCGTCGGTTGTCCGCCCAGGATTCCCAGATCACCTGCCTCGACGAGTCCACCCGCTGAACGGCTGACCGATCGACCGGCGCACCGGCGCGCCGGCCACTCGATCGGGGGTACGGTCTGGCCATGGACTTTCGCACGCTCGGTCCGGTCGAACTCGCCTCGAAGATCAGGAACCGCGAGGTCAGTGCTCGTGAGGCGGTCAACCATTCGCTCGAACGCATCGACACCCAGTCGGGCCTCGGTGCCTTCGTCGCGGTCGACGGCGACCGCGCGCTGGCCGAAGCCGACGCGGTCGATGCCGCCGCGGCGAGAGGTGACGAGCTGGGCGCGTTCGCCGGCGTGCCGATCGGCGTGAAGGACATGGAGGACGCCGCGGGGTTCGTGACCACGATGGGGTCGGTGCTGCACCGAGACGACCCTCCGGCGACAGAGGATTCACTGCTCGTCGAGCGGCTACGTGCCGCCGGGTGCATCGTGGTCGGCAAGACGAACACTCCGGAATACGCCTGGAAGGGCGACACCCACAACACCCTGTTCGGCGGCACCGCGAACCCTTGGAACACCGGCTACTCCGCCGGTGGATCCTCGGGAGGCAGCGCGGCCGCGGTCGCGGGAGGACTGGTTCCCCTGGCGACGGCGTCCGACGGTGGCGGGTCGATCAGGATCCCCGCCGCTCTCTGTGGTCTGCCGGGCCTGAAGCCGTCGATGGCCCGGGTGCCTGTCGGGGGACCCGAGCCGCCGGGATGGCCTGAGCTGTCGGTCAAGGGAATCCTCGCGAACACCGTCGCCGACACGGTTGCCGTTCTCGACACGGTCGTGGGTCCGGACCCATCGGACCGCCAATCGCTCCCGATACCGGAGCGTTCCTGGGTCGACGCGATGGACGACCTACGCCTACCCCGTCAGGTCGTGTGGTCGCCGAATCTGGGCTATGCCGACGTCGATGACGAGGTGGCCGCGGCGTGTGCGGCGGCGGTCGCGTCCATCGCCGCGGCCGGAGTGGATGTCATTCAGGTCGACGACCTCTTCGACGAAGATCCGATCGGGTCGTTCCTGGTGCTCTCCGGAGTCGGTAATCTGCGCTCCCTGCGGGGCTACCGGGACCATCCCGACTGGGACCAGGTCGATCCGGTCCTGCGTGACGTGATGGGATTCGCCGAGTCGTTGTCGGCGGTCGACTATCTCGAGCACTGCGACATGGGTCACCGGCTCAACCTGCGGATGATCGACACCCTCCACCAGGGCAGGGTGCTGCTGACGCCGACGATCGCGGGACTACCCGGGCCTCCGGGCGGGGTCGGCACGATCAACGGCGAATCGAACGACAACTGGCTGCAGATGACCTACCCCTTCAACATGACCCGTTCGCCGGCGGGCACGATTCCGGTCGGCCTTGACTCCAGAGGAGTGCCGATCGGCTTGCAGATCGTGGGTCCCCAGCGGGGAGACATGGTCGTGTTGCGCACCATGGCGGTGCTGAGTGAACTGCTCGACTTCGATGCGACACCCCCGATCTGAGTCGTGCCGACGTATGGGCCGGGACTTTGTGCGGTGTCGGCAGAAGTGCACGATCGGTAGCGTGGAGCCATGATGCGTGATCGGGTTTCCGGTTGGAGGGCGATCG
>DASSYG010000276.1:0-10066 GCA_035703405.1 Acidimicrobiales bacterium
CACGAACAACATGATCTGCACGAGCACCGCGCTCGCCAACAACGCGTTCGTCGGCGCCTCGTGGACGTTCAGCTTGCGCAGGAAGTGGGGCATGTCGTCGTCCTTCGCCGCGACGAACAGCACCTCGGCCGCCATGAGCGACCAGGCCAGGTACGCCCCGAGCACCGAAACGATCAGGCCCACGCTGACCAGCACGGCGCCCCACCCGCCGACCGCCGCCTCGAGCACTCCGGCCATCGACGGCTGTCGCACCTGGGCGATCTCGGCGCGGGGCACGATGCCGTACGACACGATCGTCACCGACGCGAACACGGCGAGCACACTCACGAATCCCAGCACGGTCGCCCGCCCGACGTCGGCTCGTTTGCGGGCGTAGCGCGAGTACACGCTCGCGCCTTCGACGCCGAGGAACACGAACACGGTCACCAGCATCGTGCCCCGTACCTGGCCGAACAACGAGCCCAGGCCGTCGCCGGAGAGGTTGTCGCGGAGCACCTCGAGGTCGAGGGTGAACACACACAACAGGATGAACACGAGGATCGGGATGATCTTCGCGACGGTCACGACCCGGTTGAGATTGGCCGCTTCTTTGGTACCCCGCATGATCAGGGCGGCGAACAGCCACACCCCGACCGATGAGACCAGTACCGCGGCGAGGGTGTTGCCGTCGCCGAACGCGGGCACCAGCGCGCCCAGCGTCGACATGATCAGGATCCAATAGGTGGTATTGCCCACGCACGCGCTCGCCCAGTAGCCGAACGCCGAGAAGAAGCCGAGGTATTCGCCGAACCCGGCTTTGGCGTACGCGTACACCCCCGAGTCGAGGTCGGGTTTGCGCACGGCCAAAGCCTGGAAGACGAAGGCGAGCATCAGCATGCCGCCACCGGCGATCCCCCACGCGATCAGTGCTCCCCAGATGCCGGTCTCGGTGGCGAAGCGGCGGGGCAGTGAGAAGACGCCGGCGCCGACCATCCCACCGACCACCATCATGGTCAAGGTCGTCAGCGAGACGCGCCCGGTTCCTGCTTTGGCGTCGCCCGCGGCACTGGCGATGGCGCCCACTTCGCTCATGTGCCGGCCTCGGACGCCGTCACCGGATCAGTCCGCTCGACCTTGAAGCCGGTGAACCCGTAGGCCACGCTCAGCAGTGGGCTCGCGATGTTGAAGAACGCAAACGGCAGGTAGGCAATCGTCGAGACTCCCAGAACTGCTCCCATGAACGCTCCGCACGAGTTCCACGGTACCAACGGCGACGTGACGGTGCCGGAGTCCGCGGCGAGCCGCGACAGGTTGGTGTTTTTCAGGCCACGCTTTGCGAATTCGGCCCGGTAGACACGAGACGGCAGCACCAGCGCGATGTACTGGTCACCGGCGAACAGGTTCAGCCCGATCCCCGAGCCGAACACCGCGAGGTACAGCCGATCAGCCCGGCGATCATGCAGCTCAGGATCAGTGCGACCTGCACCGGGCCGTCCAGCGCATCGAGGCCGTAGATCGCCAGGCTCGACGCGATGAGCGCCACCAATGCGACGAGCGGGATGATCGCGTCGGGCAGCGACGCGGCGCGTACTCCGTCGGGAAGGGCGCCGGGCTCCAGGTCGTTGGTCGACCCGCTCACGGTTGTGCCCCCGCACGTCGGTGGGCAGCGATCCGCATCGAGTACCCGATCGGCACATCGCGACGAGAGGTGAGCTGTCGCCAGCGAAAGCTGCCGCGGGTCTGGCTACGGATCGTGCTGGAATCGTGACGGGTCGTGAGCGCTTGCTGGATGCAGCGCGATTTGGCGTGCCATGCACCCCATCCGCCCCGGAGTTCGTCTCGGTCAGGCGGTTGGGTCAGGTGGCGCGGTGGGGGGCGAGTTCGCGGCGGGCGATCGAGCGCTTGTGGACCTCGTCGGGACCGTCCGCGAGACGCAAGGTGCGCAGCCCCGCGTACATCCGGGCGAGCGGGAAGTCGTTCGAAACCCCCGCCCCTCCGAAGGCCTGGATGGCCCGGTCGACCACGCCCAACGCCACGTTCGGGGCCACGACCTTGATCGCGGCGATCTCGGTCTGGGCGCCCTTGTTGCCCACGTTGTCCATCAGCCACGCCGCCTTCAAGGTCAGCAGACGTGCCTGTTCGATCTCGATGCGGCTCATCGCGATCCATTCACGGATCACGCCCTGGTCGGCGAGCGGCTTGCCGAAGGCGACCCGGTTCGAGACGCGTTCGCACATGAGTTCCAGCGCCACCTCGGCCGCGCCGATGCAACGCATGCAGTGGTGGATCCGCCCCGGCCCGAGGCGGGCCTGGGCGATCGCGAACCCGCCGCCCTCTTCACCGAGCACACTGGTGGCCGGTACGCGCACGTCGGTGAAGGTGATCTCACAATGGCCCTCGCGGTCTTCGTAGCCGAATACCGGAAGATTGCGGACCACCTCGACTCCGGGGGTGTCCATGGGCACGAGCACCATCGACTGCTGCAGGTGCCGGGGGGCGTCGGGGTCGGTCTTGCCCATGACGATCATGACCTTGCACCGGTCACTCGCCGCTCCCGAGATGAACCATTTGCGGCCGTCGATGACGTAGTCGTCGCCGTCACGCCGGATCGAACACTCGATGTTGGTGGCGTCCGAGGAGGCCACCGCCGGTTCGGTCATGGCGAACGCGGAGCGGATCTCCCCGGCGAGCAACGGCTGCAACCAGCGCTCCTGCTGTTCGGCCGTGCCGAACATCGTGAGGATCTCCATGTTGCCGGTGTCGGGCGCGGAGCAGTTGCAGGCTTCCGAACCGAGCGACGAGGTGCCCATGATCTCGGCCAGCGGGGCGTAGTCGAGGTTCGACAACCCGTCGTTCCACTCGGTCGAATGAGGCAGGAACAGATTCCACAGCCCCGCAGAGCGCGCTTGGGCCTTGAGCTCTTCGATGATCGGCGGGTGAAAATGCGGGTCGCCCGACGCGGCCATCTGCTCGGCGTAGACGGCTTCGGCGGGACGGACGTGGGAGTCCATGAACGCCGTGAGCGAGCGGCTGAGTTCGGCACTTTTCTCGGAAGGGGCGAAGTCCATGGGTGTGACCGTAGTTGCTCTCCCGACGGCCCGCTCCGGGTCGCTCCACGGCGGTCGTCACCGCCGTCGCACAGGGGTCGAACGCGTCCCGATTCGAGTCGATCGAAATCTCAACAGTTGACAAAGGTCGCTCTCATTGCATTACCTATGCCGACATGTCCAAGCCACTTGTCATCGTCGAGTCCCCCGCCAAGGCCCGTACCATCGCGGGTTTTCTCGGCGACGACTTCGAGGTGTTGTCTTCGGTCGGCCACGTTCGAGACCTTGGCGCGAAGGGCCTGAACGTCGACGTCGACGACGGATTCAAGCCCACCTATGAGGTGTACGCCCGCAAGAAAGATGTCATCCGCGAACTCAAGGCCGCACTGGCCGACGCCAGCGAGTTGTACCTCGCAACCGATGAAGACCGTGAAGGGGAGGCGATCTCGTGGCATCTGCTCGAGATCCTCAAACCCAAGGTGCCGGTCAAACGGATGGTGTTCCACGAGATCACGCCTGCCGCGATCGAAGCGGCGGTCGAGAACTGGCGCGACATCGATTACGGCCTGGTGAACGCCCAGGAGGCCCGACGGATCGTCGACCGGCTCTTCGGCTACCCGGTGTCCGAGGTGATGTGGCGCAAGGTGGCCACCGGGTTGTCCGCGGGGCGGGTGCAGAGCCCGGCGGTGCGTCTCGTGGTCGAGCGTGAACGCGAACGCATGGTGTTCGTCGCCGCCGACTACTGGGACCTGGATGCGGCGTTCGCCACGTCTCCGGGCTTCACCGCCTCGTTGGTGAACCTGGACGACCAGCGGGTCGCGACCGGCAAGGACTTCGATTCGGATGGTCGGGTCACCTCCGAGGCCGTGCGGGTGCTCGACGGCGCCGCCGCGGCCGAACTCGTCGACCACCTCGAGGCGCCGGGCACCGCGTGGACGGTCCGCTCGGTGACCGAGAAGCCGTTCACGTCACGGCCCAAGGCCCCGTTCATGACCTCGACCCTGCAACAGGAGGGTGGCCGCAAGCTGCGGCTGTCGGCGGCGCAGGTCATGCGAATCGCCCAGGGCCTGTACGAGCGTGGCTTCATCACCTACATGCGAACCGACTCGACGAATTTGTCGCAGACCGCGCTCGACGCGGCACGGGCCCAGGTACGCGAGCTCTACGGCGACGACTATGTGCCCGTCGAGCCGCGGATCTATGCACGCAAGGTCAAGAACGCCCAGGAGGCCCACGAGGCGATCCGCCCCGCAGGCGACCGGTTCCGCACCCCGGCTCAGGTGGGTCGTGAGCTGTCCGGTCAGGATCTCGCCTTGTACGACCTGATCTGGAAGCGCACGGTCGCCTCGCAGATGACCGATGCGAAGGGCCTGACGGTCTCGGCGCGTATCGGAGCCCGCACCGCGGACACGGGCCGTGATGCGGTCTTCGCGGCGTCGGGTCGCACGATCACCTTCCCGGGCTACATGAGGGCCTACGTGGAGGGGTCCGACGACCCCGATGCGGCGTTGGACGACCGCGAAACCCTGCTGCCGCCGTTGGCGGAGGGCCAGGTGCTCGCCCCGCCGGCGCTGGAGGCGAAGTCGCATCAGACCTCACCCCCGGCCCGCTTCACCGAGGCGTCGTTGGTCAAACGCCTCGAGGAGTTGGGCATCGGCCGTCCGTCCACCTATGCGTCGATCATGCAGACGATCCAGGATCGCGGCTACGTGTGGAAGAAGGGTTCCGCGCTCGTGCCGACATGGACGGCGTTTGCGGTGATCAACGTATTGGAGCAGCACTTCGGCGGCCTGGCCGACTATGCGTTCACGGCTCGACTCGAGGACGATCTCGACGAGATCGCCGCGGGCCGCAAGGAGCGCGAGCGGTGGCTGCACACGTTCTGGTTCGGTGACGATGGCCCAGGGCTGTCGCAGTTGGTCGCCAGCGCACCCGAGGGCATCGACGCCGCGGCGGTGAACACGATCCCGATCGGCGTCGACGACGACGGCGTGCCCGTTGCGGTCAAGCCGGGCAAGTTCGGCCCGTACGTCAAGCGGGGCGACGACACGGCGTCGGTGCCTGACGACCTGCCGCCCGATGAGATGACGGTCGTCAAGGCGCTCGAGTTGTTGGCCGCGCCCAGCGGCGACCGCGAAGTGGGCGTCGACGCCGAATCGGGTCTCGTCGTGTACGCGAAGTCGGGCCGTTACGGACCCTATGTGCAACTCGGTGAGATGCCCGAGAAGGGCACCAAGGGGGCCAAACCGAAGACCGCGTCGCTGTTCAAGGACATGACCCTCGACACCGTCACCCTCGATGAAGCGTTGCGGCTGTTGAGCCTGCCCCGGGACGTGGGCGTCGACCCTGCCGACACCGAAGCCACGCCGATCACCGCTCAGAACGGTCGCTACGGGCCGTATCTGAAGAAGGGGTCCGACTCGCGCAGCCTCGACACCGAAGACCAGCTGTTCACGGTGACCTTGGACGAGGCGCTGGCGATCTTCGCGCAGCCCAAACGGCGCCGCGGCCAGGCAAAGGCTGCTGCTCCCCTGCGCGAGCTGGGCGATGATCCGGTCAGCGGCAAACCGGTCGTGGTCAAGGAAGGCCGCTTCGGCCCGTACGTGACCGACGGCGACACGAACGCGTCGCTGCGCAAGGGCGACCGCGAAGACGAGATCACGATGGAACGGGCCGCGGAACTCCTCGCGATCCGGCGTGAGACCGCTCCGAAGAAGAAGGGCGCCAAGAAGGCTGCCGCCAAGAAGAAGGCACCGGCGAAGAAGGCCGCCGCCAAGAAGAAGGCACCGGCGAAGAAGGCCGCGGCCAAAAAAAAGGCACCGGCGAAGAAGGCCGCGGCCAAAAAGAAGACGATGGACTGAGGCCGGCTCCCCTCGACCGAGTCGAGCGAAGGGTAGATTCGTCATCCGTGTCCGGCGCAACCTCTGTCCCGTCGGGGGCACGTGGACGTTTCATCGTGTTCGAGGGCGGGGAGGCGTCCGGCAAGTCCACCCAGGCGTCGCTGTTGGCCGAACGTCTCGGTGCGGTGTCGACCCGCGAACCTGGCGGCACCGCGTTGGGCGAGCGGCTACGGGCACTGCTCCTCGACCCCGCCACCGGTGATCTCGACGCCCGTACCGAGTTGTTGTTGATGGCGGCGGCGCGGGCTGAACACGTCGCCCGGGTCATCGCCCCGGCTTTGGCGTCGGGCCGTGACGTGGTGTGTGACCGGTTCTCGGCGTCGTCGGTCGCCTATCAGGCCTACGGCCGCGGCCTCGGACCCGATGAGGTGGCAGACGTGTCGCGGTGGGCGACTGCGGGGTTGGAACCCGATCTGATCGTGCTCCTGCAAGTCGACGACGACACCCGTGCGTCGCGACTGGGACGGCATCGTGACCGGCTCGAGGCTGCCGGAGGAGCGTTTCATTCCCGCGTCGCCGAGGGCTTCCGTGCGCTCGCCGCAGCCGACCCCGACCGCTGGGTCGTGCTCGACGGCGGTGAGCAGGTTGATCAGATCGCCGCAGTAGTGGCCGCCACGGTGCACGCGCGCCTCGGCTGACACCCCGGAGCGCGGCCCATACGATATTCTTCGACGATGTTCCACGAATCGAAACTCGACGCACGCTCCTCGACCGGTCGCCGCAAGGCGGGGCTCGGTCTGTTGATCGCGACGGTGCTGGTGGTCGCATCCTGTAGCACGTCGGTCTCCTCCAGCGACGACGCGACCACGACGAGCGGTGCGCCCGCTTCGACGACGACGGCGCCGAATCCCGAGTTGACCGAGGCAGACCTGCAAGGGTTGCTGCCGACCGCGGAGCAGGTCGGTGCCGACTTCCGGGTCGACAGCGACGAAGACGATGACGACGACAACCCGTTCGGCGACGCACTGGATGATGCATGTCCGGCGTTGGCCGAGTTGTCCGACGATGACGACAGCGACGCCGACGCCGAACGGGAGTTCAGCTCCGCAGACGACCGGACCGTGACGGTCAGCCTCGCGGACGACGTGGCCAACAGCCAGGTGCCCGACGAGGCCGCGCTGGACGAGGTCGTCGACGCGGTCGACGACTGTGGCACGATCTCGTTCACCAGCGACGGGATCGACTTCACCGCGGGCATCGACATGGAACTCGACGACGCATTCGGCGACTTCGGGGTGATCTACACGATGGACTTCCGAGCCGAGAGCGCGCAGTTGCCGGCGCCGATGGTGTTCGATGCGGTGGCACGGATGTACGTGATGGGCGACGTCGCCGTTGTGGTGTCGGCGCTCGGCAGTGTCGATTCGACGACGTTGGAGACCATCCCCGCCGATGCCGACATCGTCGACCGGTTGGCCGAACAGCTCGAGAGCGACCTCGGCGAACTCCTGGAGCGGTGATCACGTCGAACTCCCGGTAGCCGTGTCGCCACGGGGGTAGGCTCCGGCCATGCTCGGGCGTGTGCGAACGGTCGGCGTCGTCTGTGCGGCGGTGATGATCGCCGGCGCTTCGTGCACCACCACGGTCGATTCCACCACCGGTCCGGCCGGGACGACCGCCGCCACTACCGGCACCACTGTCGGCAACTACGGGTCGAGCGTGACGACGGCCCCTCCCACGACGACCCGGAGTCTGACCGCCGCCGAGTTGGAGGAGCTGTTGCCGACTGCCGCGGAGATCGGCCCTGGCTATTCGGTCGTCACCATGAACGACGCCGCCACGGCGCAGGCCGACGAGGAGTGGAACGAGGCGACGCGTGATGCGTGCCCGGAGCTGTACGAGGTGTCGTCGGACTTCGCGCAACTCTTCACGGTTGCCTACAGCCAGGCTCCGACCTTCGTCCAGCGGGTCTACGCCGATGCCGCGACGCGTGAAGTCGAGGTCGATCTGACCGATGGTGCCGACTTCATCCCGACCGAGGAGCAGCTCGACAAGCTCATCGCGGCCACGAACAGCTGCGACATGATCCGGTTGAGCGACGAGCAGACCGGCAACGAGGTCTCGATGAAGCTGCGCGCGAACCCCGACAGCCACTACGGCGACCTGGGGATGGTGATGACGATGGACATCAAGCGGACGAGCCCGTTGCTGCCCAGAACCGTGAAGTCGTCGGGGCACGTGCGGACGTTCCAACGGGGCGAGACGACGGTGTCGATCACGACGATCGACGGGATCGACCTCCAGACACTCCGACCCGTGCCCGTGGACTATCGGTTGGCTGCGGATCTGGCCGAGGAACTCGACGGCGAGATCCAGAGGCTCCAGGGCGATTGATTCCTCGGCACGATCGACGGTGACGCCACAGCGGCGGGAGAATGCCCATTCGGACCTTCCCGGTTTTCCGACCGGCTGCTAGATTCGTCGCTTCGACGCCCGGGTAGCTCAGTCGGTAGAGCAATTCACTCGTAATGAATAGGTCAGGAGTTCGATTCTCCTCCCGGGCTCTGCATCGACCCGATGGCCGCGTCGCCGCTGATCGTCGATGGTGACGAATGTCCGGTCGCACCGGTGGCCCGGCCCTGCGAAGATCCGGCCATGAACGCAGCTTCGTCACCGATCACCGCCGGTGAGCTCCTCATGCGCTGTTGTGCCGCGGAAGGCGTCGGCTTCATGGCCGGGATCGTGGACGGTGCCCACATCCCGTTCGTCAGACACGCCGAGCGCTATCGCGTCGCCTATGTGAATGCCCGACACGAAGAGGCTGCCGCGCACATCGCCGAAGCGCACACCCGGCTCACCCACCGGCCCTCGGTCGTGTTGGGGAATCCGGGTCCGGGCGGGGCGAACATGCTCGCCGGGCTCACCAGCGCGCACGCCGAAGGACACCCGGTCGTGGCGATCGCCTGCACCCGTCGAGCCGCCGTGAACTCGCCGGACCGTGGTGGTGCCTGGCAAGCGACCGATCTGGTGGCGATGGCCGAACCGATCACGAAGTACGCCGCGCTCATCTCCAGTGCCGAACGCATTCCCGACATCGTGCGGGCTGCGTTCCGGGCGGCGACGACCGGGCGCGCGGGCCCGGCGTTCATCGCCATTCCCGACGAGCTGCTCGGGGTCGAGGTCGACCCGTCGGTCCTGCGGGTCACCGCGGCTGCGCAGCATCGCCTCGGTGACGCGGGTGGGGGTGACCCCGCACGGATCGAAGCCGCCGCCGGCGCCTTGTGTGGCGCGGCGCGTCCTTTCCTGTTCGCCGGCAAAGGGGTGCTCTGGTCGGGAGCGTCAGGTGCGTTCCGCGAGCTCGCCGCGCACCTCGGCGCGGCGACGAGCACGAGTCTCGGCGCGCGCGGCGTGGTCGCCGAGGACTCACCGGACCATTTCGTGATCGCTGACGCCACCACCCTGCAAGCGGTCCGCGCAGACGCGGACGTGGTGCTGGTCGTGGGAGCCGGGCTGGGTGAGTACGACGGCTGGGGCATGCCACCCGCGTGGGGCGACCCCGAAACCCAGACGACCGTCCAGATCGATTCGGACCCGTCCGCGTTCGGGGTGAACCGTCCGGTGGATCAGATGGTTCTGGCCGACGCTCGGTCCGGACTCGAAGCGCTGCTGGTCGCCGTGCGCGCCCGAATGCCACAAACGCGTACGACGATGATCGGCGCGGAGAAGTACGCGGCGTTGCACGACCAGGTCGTGGCCGAAGCCGCGCCGCACGTGCTGGCCGAGCCGACGATCGGGATGAACCCCGGTCAGGCGCTCATGGCACTCGCCGAGGTGCTGCCGCGCGACGCCGTGCTCGTCGCAGACGGTGGCAACACGGTGCTGTGGACCGTCGCGTTGGTGCCGGTGTACGAGCCGGATTCGTTCCTGTACTCGGTGAAGATGGGCTACCTGGGCACCGGTCTGCCTTTCGCGCTCGGCGCGAAGCTCGCCGCGCCCGGCCGGCCGGTGGTGCTCGTCAGCGGCGACGGCGCGTTCGGGTTCAATGCGATGGAGCTGGAGACGGCGCGCCGCGCCGGTGCGCAGGTGGTGGCGGTGGTGATGGTCGACTCGGGGTGGGGGATGGAACGGACCGCCCACCGTTTCCAGGGAGTCCCCGACGCCGACGCACAGGGCACGGAGTTGTCCGCAGAGGTCCGTTAC
>DASSYG010000312.1:0-12761 GCA_035703405.1 Acidimicrobiales bacterium
CGTCGAAGCACTCGTCGCGCAGCATCAGCGCCACCTGGGGAGCGACCCCGCCGATCACGCTCATCCGGGTCGCTTCGACGATGTCGAGCACATCGGATGCTCGCCACCGGTCCACCAGGAATAGCTCGGCGCCGGTGCGCACGTACCACGCGAACTTGGTCATGAACCCGACGTGGGCGAACTGCGTGCCGGCGAGCATCGGACCGCCGCCGCCCCAAGCCTCCGCTCGGTCGCCCAGGTCGTAGCGGGTGATGGCGGCGTGGTGCCGTCCTTTGAACACCGCGCCTTTCGGCCGGCCGGTCGTGCCCGAGGTCAGCACGATCGCGACGTCGCGGTCGGGATCGTCGACGGCCTGGAACCCATCCGCGTCTGCGCGCAGCGAGACGAGGACCCGATCGGCTGAGGTCGCGGTGGCGACCACTTCGGTGTGCTCGGCCGCAAGACCCGCGGACAAGTCGTCGGTGGTCACTACGAGTTTCGGGCCGACCACGTCGCAGGCGACGCCGCGCTCGGCGGGGGCGAGCACCGGGTTGACCCCGACGGTGATCGCCCCGAGCCGGGCAAGGGCCACATAGGCGACCGCGTACGCACACCCCGAGGGCAACACCAGCGCGACCACGTCGCCGACCCCGATGCCGCGTCGTGCCAATCCGGTCGCGGCTTCGTCGGCGAACCGGTCGAGCTGGGAATAGGTCAACGACCACCCCGCCTGGGTGGTGAGCGCGGGACGGTCCCCGAATCGGCGGGCCGCCTCGGCGACGGCGTTCGACAGCATCAGTGCGTATCCCCGACCGATGAGCGTCGCGCGGCTCAGCGGACGCGTGGCTCGATGCGCTGGCCCGACGAGAACACCTCGGAACCCTGATCCATCGATTCTTTGGTCATGCCCAGACCGAGCAGCACCGCACCGAGCTCTTCGGCGGTGCCCGGTGCCATCTCACGCGCGGCCCAGAGACTGCGGACCGTGGCGACTGTCGCTCCCGGCGGCTGGGAGGCGATCGCGTCGGCGGCCCAGGTGGCCCGTTCGAGCAGTTCGTCGGCAGGGACCACTTCGGAGACCAGGCCGATCTGGTGGGCGCGTGTCGCGGACATGCGTTCGTGGTTGGCGAGCAGCGTCATGCGCATCACCTCACCGAAGGGCATCCGGCGCATCATCGCCATCGGCTCGTACACCGCGGGCATGCCGTAGGTGAGGTGCGGGTCGAAAAACGTGGCGTGGTCCGCGGCGATGATGAAGTCGGCCTCGCCCAGCAGATAGAACGCGCCGCCGCATGCCATGCCGTTGACCGCCGCGATCACCGGTTTCCAGCAGCGGTTGGCCCGCGGGCCGAGCTGCCGACCGGGGTCGTCGTAGGTATAGGGGGTGAAGTCGTAGTCGACGCCGTCGTCCGCGGGCACGAAGTCACGGTCGATGCCCGTGCAGAACGCCTTGTCACCGGCCGCGGTGACGACCACGACCCGCACGTCGTCGTCGCGTCGGGCTGTGGCCCACACCTCGGCGATCTCGTCGCACATGGCCAGATCGAAAGCGTTGTACTTCTCGGGTCGGTTCAGTGTGAGCCACCCGACGTGGTCGCGCACTTCCCAGATGATGGTGGAGTGATTGCTCGTGTGCATCGGCCGCTCACGCTACCCGTCACCAACCTGAGAGGTCGTCAGGCGCCGTCGACCGCTGAGCCGACGATGGAGAACTTTGATGTCGGTGCCGGACCGAAGTCGTCGCCGTTGCCGTTGCCCGGCGACATGATCGCGAACAGTGACACGACCAGTGCGATACACGCGATACCGAGCGAGATGTAGGTGAGGAGGTTCGACGTGTTCGACGCACCGCCTGATTGCGCGCCGGCTGAAACATATCCGGTCGGGGCGAACCCGACCGGTGCTTCTCTGCCACCCGCCCCGCCCGGAGAAGCGCTACCGGTTGGTCCGGGAGCGGTCGTACCGTGTGTCGATGGGGTACCGCAGTTGCTGCAGAGCACCCCTTCGCCGACGGGATTGCCGCATCTTCCGCAAAACGCCATGTCGATCTCACTTTCGAGGTCGTGATCGGACGCCGCGAAAAGTAGGGGACCTCGGTCGCGCGATGCGGCCGCTCGATCGCGCGTGGTCCGACGACCCTTGCGACCTCGAATGTTCAGCGAGCAGGATCTGACGAGGCGGGGTATTCAGCGGCGATCGCGGTGACGGCGTCGGCGATCCTCATCGGGTGGGTGTCGGGCAGCCAGTGGGTGCCGCCAGGGATCTCGATGAACCGGTACGGGCCGGTCACCCACTCAGCAGTGTGCTCGGCGGCCCATCGGCCCAGGTAGTGGTCGCCGTCGGACCAGAGGTAGACGCTGGGCACGGCGATCTTGCCGATGGGTTCCTTCCCGGCGAAGGGGAGGGCGCGGTACCAGCCGATCATGCCCCGGGCGACCTCGGGGTCGCAGAGCAGCTCGGCGCTCGCCTGGGCCGCCGATTCGCTCAACCCGTCCTTCACGAAGGTGTCTTTCGCCCGTGCCGGCCCGACCTTGGCCATGAGTGTCTCGGGCAACCACGGGATCTGGAAGGCGAGCATGTACCACGAATGCAACAACTGTGAACTGTGGGTCATCGACTTGACCACGGCGCCGGGATGCGGCGTGGAGACCGACGTCAGCGTGGCGCACCGGTCGGGGTGGCTCGCGGCGAGTTGCCAAGCGACGCCGCCACCCCAGTCGTGACCCACGACGTGCATGCGGTCGGCGTCGACCGCATCGAGCAGG
Source organism: Acidimicrobiales bacterium (assembly GCA_035703405.1). Lineage (GTDB taxonomy): Bacteria > Actinomycetota > Acidimicrobiia > Acidimicrobiales > Iamiaceae > JAFDWI01. The sequence goes on from DASSYG010000312.1 coordinate 2,745, forward strand.
GCGACGATGTCACCGGCGAGCTTGCCGGTCGTGTACGCCCGCCGGCTCGTCGGTCGAGCTCGTGGCGAATAGCCCCGCTGGGTCGGCGCGAGCACTCGGAAGCCGGACGAGGTCAACCGCTCGGTGACCTGAGCCCACGACGATGCGGGTTGCGGGAAGCCATGCAGACACACGACGACTTCGCCGTCCACCGGGCCTGAGTCGAGCACCTCGAAGGTGAAGCCGTCATTGGTGAACTCGCTGATCCGGTCGCCGTCGCTCATGGAATCCAGCCTCTCACGTCGTCGGGGACTCCGGCGACCGTGACAGCACGTCGCCCGGTCTCGATGTCGACCTGACGGAGCGTCAGAATCGGCGTGGTCGCTCGGGTAGATTCGCAGGTGTGTCTGTCGACCTCTCCGCACTCCTGGACCCCGCCCGTTGTGTGCTGGTCACCCAGGAATGTCAGAACGGGGTGATCGGCGAACCCTCGGTGCTCCCACAGCTTGCCGCTGTGGCCGCGCCGATCCGACCGCGTCTCGGCACACTCGCTGCCGCCGCCCGTGTTGCCGGCGTGCCAGTCGTGCACTGTCTCGCCGCCCGTCGGACAGACGGTAGAGGCGCCAACACGAATGCCCGATTGTTTCTCGGGGTGGCCAAGGCGCCGGTGCAACTGACGGTTGGGTCCCCTGCGGCACATGTGGTCGAAGAGCTGGGCCCCGAGGCCAGTGATTTCTCGATCACGCGTCTGCACGGCCTCGGACCCTTCAGCGGCACCGATCTGGACGCGATCCTGCGCAACCTCGGGGCCACCACGATCGTCGGCGTCGGCGTCTCGATCAACGTCGGCATGACGAACTTCGTGATGGACGCGGTGAACCTCGGCTACCAGTTCGTACTGCCCCGCGACGCGGTTGCCGGTGTACCCGCCGACTACGCCGACGCAGTCATCGACAACACCCTCGCTCTGCTGGCGACGATCACCACCACCGACGAAGTGCTGGAGCACTGGGGCACACCCGCATCGACCATCGACAAGGAGCAATGATGGTGACCCCGATCGCAGCCTCTCGGGCCGACATCCGCTGGGGCACCGTCCCGAAACTGTTCGCCGACGCCGCCGAACGGTTCGGTGACGCCGAAGCACTTGTCGACGGTGACGTGCGCCTCGGTTGGAACGAGGTGTACCGACGCGCCCGCCGCGCTGCGAAAGCATTCATCGCGCACGGTGTCGAGCCGGGGGACAGGGTGGCGATCTGGGCACCGAATTGCCACGAGTGGGTCGCGGCGTTGGTCGGTCTGCAGGCGGTCGGGGCCGTGCTCGTGCCACTGAACACCCGCTACAAGGGTGCCGAGGCGGCGTGGATCCTTGCCCGCAGCCGTGCGGTCGCGCTGGTCACCGTGGATGGCTTCCTGGGCAACGGCTACGTGGAGATGCTCGACGGTGCCCGTGAAGCTGCTGGTGGGCTTCCCGAGCTGCGGAACATCGTCGTGCTGCGCGACGACGCGCCCGAAGGCACGATCGGGTGGGATGCCTTTGTCGACTCGGGTGACGCCGTCGACGACGCGACCTTGGATGCGTGCATCGCGGCCGTCACACCCGGCGACCTGTCGGACATGCTGTTCACGTCGGGAACGACCGGACGACCCAAGGGCGTGCTCACCGCGCACGGCCAGATGCTGCGCTGCGTCCAGGGGTGGGTCGACGCGGTCGGGCTCGACCACGACGACCGCTACCTGATCGTCAATCCGTTCTTCCATTCCTTTGGCTACAAGGCCGGGATCATCGCGTGTGCGGTCGCCGGGGCCACGATGGCGCCGCTCGCCACGTTCGACGTACCCGCGATGATGCGGCTCATCGAGGCCGAGCGACTCACCGCGCTGCCCGGCGCACCGACGATCTACCAGACGATGCTGAACCGCCCCGACCGCGCCGAGTTCGACCTGTCATCGCTGCGCCTCGCGGTGACCGGCGCCGCGGTGATCCCGGTGTCACTCGTCGAGCAGATGAAGGACGTGCTCGGATTCGACACGGTCGTCACCGCGTACGGGCTCACCGAGGCATGCGGATTCGCCACGATCTGCCAACATGACGACCCCGCGGAGATCATCGCCACCACCTCGGGTCGGGCCATGGACGGGATGGAGGTGTTGATCTTCGACGACGACAACACCGAGCTGCCCCGCGGTGAGCCCGGTGAGGTGGTCGTCCGGGGCTACAACGTCATGCAGGGCTACTTCGAGGATCCCGCACAGACGGCGAAGGCGATCGACCCCGACGGCTGGCTGCACACCGGCGACATCGGCGTGATGGACGAGGCCGGCAACCTGAAGATCACCGACCGGGTCAAGGACATGTTCATCTCCGGTGGGTTCAACGCCTACCCCGCCGAGATCGAGAGCCTCATGCTCGCCCATCCCGACCTCGCCCAGGTCGCCGTGGTCGGGGTGCCCGACGAACGGATGGGCGAGGTGAGTGCCGCGTTCGTGGTGCCTGTCGCCGGACGCACCGTGGACCCGAGCGCCATCGTCGATTGGGCGAAGCAGGAAATGGCCAACTACAAGGCGCCACGAACCGTGCACGTGGTCGACGCATTGCCGACGAACGCGTCGGGCAAGGTGCTCAAGTTCGAGTTACGCGACCGGCTCGCCGCAACCGCGGCGCCGGCAGATGAGAGCCGATCATGACCGACTCCGAGATCAACGGCACCTCCGATGGCAGCGCGAACGATGCGGGATCCGAAACACGCGCGGTCGACGGTCGTGTGCCCGGCCGTCGAGGCATGGCGACCCGCCAACGACTTCTGGACTGCACCGCCGCGATGGTCAAGGCGAACGCCTACCGCGACGTCAAAGTCGTCGACATCGCCCGAGAGGCGGGGACGTCCCCGGCGACGTTCTACCAGTACTTCGCCGACGTCGAATCTGCCGTACTCGCCTTGGCCGAACAGCTCGGCGACGAAGGCCAACTGTTCGCGGAGGTGATCGCGTCGACGACCTGGCGTGGCGCCGACGGGTTCGACGCGGCGAATGAACTCGCGGGGGCCTACCTGCAGTTCTGGGAGGACCATCGCCCGATCCTCAAGGTCATCGACCTGGCGACCTCGGAGGGCGACATTCGCTTCCGCACGATCCGCACGTCGTTCCTCGCCGCGACCGCGCAGGCCCTGCGAGATGCGATCGCCAAGATGCAGCGCGACGGCCGACACCCCGACGCCCTCGACCCGGCGGCGATGAGCGGCGTGCTGGTGTCGATGTTGGCGAATGTCGCGGCCCACCGACGCGGGTTGGAGGACTGGGGCGTGGAGGCAGCAGCGCTCCAGGATGCGATGGCCCGGGTCATCTTCTGGGCGGTCAGCGGCCAAAAGCCCCGTTCCACCGTGGGCTGACGCGCGACAGCTCTTCTGCCAGGTCGGTTGCACGCGATGCCCGCGCGGTGCCGGCGTATGCTTGAATGCATGAAGAATCCTTCAGGTGATAAGATCATCAGGCACAGGATCGATGTCGGTCGGACGACGTAGCCAGTGGGCCGTCGGACCAATCCAGCGGACCGACTCATCGAACATGAACTGACCGAGGAGTGCGCCGTGGCCGAGGACGATTTGAACCCACCGCTGGCAGAGATCAAGTCCGAGTTGTTCAAGGCACTCGCCCACCCGGCCAGAGTGCGCGCCCTCGAGGTGCTCAGCGACGCCCCCCGCTCGGTCGGCGACCTGCAGCCGCTCGTCGGCATCGAGTCGTCTCATCTGTCCCATCAACTGGCGGTTCTGCGGCGCGCCGGGCTCGTCTCCAAACGCAAGGACGGATCCTCGGTCATCTACTCGTTGGCCGACCCGCTCGTCGCCGAATTGCTCGCGGTCGCCAGACGTCTGTTGCTCGTGACGCTGGCGCCGACGGGGGAGTTGATCGCGGACCTCACCGCCGAAGTCGGGGAATCGTGAAGGTCCCTGCTCGATGATCCCCAGACGGTCCGACTACCAGGAACTACGCCACTCCTGGCGTCAGGATCTGCTCGCGGGCGTGACCGTGGGCATCGTGGCGCTTCCCTTGGCGCTCGCCTTCGGCGTGGCCAGCGGTCTGGGGCCGGGCCCCGGCCTTGTCACCGCCATCGTCGCCGGCCTGGTCGCGGGCATCTTCGGTGGTTCCCACGTGCAGGTGTCCGGGCCGACCGGGGCGATGGTCGTGGTGTTGGCGCCGCTGGTGGCGCGGCACGGCGCGGACGCCGTGGTGGTCGTGGGCGTGCTGGCCGGCGTGGTGCTCGTCGCCGCGGCGGCACTGCGCCTGGGACGGCTCCTCGACTACATCCCGTGGCCGGTGGTCGAGGGATTCACCCTTGGGATCGCCGTGATCATCGCGCTGCAACAGGTTCCCCTGGTGGTCGGCGCGACCGCGCCCGAGCCGGGCAACAGCGCCGTGGTGGCCGTGCGTGCCGTCGCCGACGCTTGGGGCCCCGACATCATCGCGACGATGGTGATCGTGGGCATCGTGATCGCGGTCATGGTGGTGGCGCCCCGGTTCCGCCCGAGCCTTCCCGCGTCGCTCCCCGCGGTGTTGGTCGCGACGGCCGTCGCGCTGTTCGCCGGGCTACCGATCCCGGCGATCGGTGAACTGCCTTCGGCGCTGCCGTCGTTTCGCGTGCCCGACGTCGGCTTCGGTGACCTCGGCCGGTTCCTGCCCGCCGCCCTGGCGGTGGCCGCCCTGGCCGGGATCGAAAGCCTGCTCGCGGCGAAGGTCGCAGACGGCATGACCGACGTGCCCCCGCACGAACCGAGCCGGGAGCTGTTCGGGCAGGGCCTCGCCAACATCGCAGCGTCCCTGTCGGGCGGTATGCCCGCTACCGGGGCCATCGCCCGGACCGCGGTCAACATCCGTGCCCGTGCCCGCACCCGGCTGTCGTCGGTCACCCACTCGGTCTTTCTGCTCGTCGTGGTCGTCGCCGGTTCGGGTCTGGTCGCCCACATCCCACTGGCGGCGTTGGCCGCGGTGCTGATCATGACCGCGTACCGCATGGTCGGCTGGCGACGGATCCGCGAGGTGTTGGGCGCGACACGCACCGACGCCACGGTGCTGGCGATCACCGCAATCGCGACGATCGCGTTCGACCTGGTCATTGCCGTGCTCGTGGGAATCGCGGTCGCCGTGGTCCTCACCATCGTGAAGATCCTCATGAACGGACGTGGGCGGGAGCGACGTGGCCTGACGCGAACGTTCGGACCCGGTTCGCTCGCGAATCGCCAGGTCATCGATACCCCGGCCACCCCCGTCGGTCGCGAGAGCGAGGCCTCTGCGTCCGTGGCGATGCCCGACGGCGAGGGTCGCGTGGTGGCCTTCAAGCTGCAGGGCCCGTTGCACTTCGGGGTGGCGCATCGACTGGTCGATCAGCTCGAGCGCACTGGTGACGCGGAGGTCGTGATCCTCCGGCTGCCCGAGGTGCCGATGATCGACGCCACCGGGGCACGCGCCCTGGGCGAGGTGACCGAGGAGCTGGAGTCCCGCGGGGTCACGGTGTTGCTGAAGGGCCTACAGCCCGACCACGAGCGCCTCCTGGGCCAGGTGGGAATGCTCGATCGCCTCGCAACACGAAAGCACGTCTTCGCCGACCTCGGTGCCGCGACCGACCACGCCCGGCACCATTTGGGCGGACGAGGACCGACGTTTCCGGGAAAGCCCGACCGTGTGATTTGCACCAGTAGCGAATCGCCCCGCTCGGTCGGGCACTCCTAGGTCCGGCCGACTCAGGCCAGATCCAACGGGACTGACCGGACCGGTCTGGCCGGTGGTCGTGGTCTGTACAGAGACAGCACGCCAACAGCTGGGGTCGATGATCTCCACGCTGTACATCCTGGTCGTGGTCGTGCTGTCGGGTCTCACCTTTCAGGGCCGCGAGACCGAGCTGCGCGCGGTGCTGGAGCAGATGGGCCTCGGCGGGCCACAGGGACGCGGAGCGGATGGTGGCGACGCTCAGACGATGAACGCCCTCAGTTTGGGCCGCGCTGCACTCTCGGCCACCAGACTGCGGCCGAGGGTCTAGCGACCGTCTGAAGTTGCACATTGACATCCGACTCCATTGCTGCTTGGATTGGACTTGAAGGCGATAGAGAGGGGATGATTGTTGTGACTGCTTCGGGTGCACGTGTTTTTCCGCATCATGTACGTCCAGCGGGAATATTGCTCGCTTGTCTGCTGCTCCTTACTTCTTGTTTTGTCCTGAAACAGGATCAGACGTTTGCGAGAGGTACAGAGAGCTGGCGTGTGAACCTCGTCATCTACAAGTCCTACACGAAGATAGCGGACGATTACCGAAAAGATAACGGGACAACTAAGACCCGGAACCTTGTACTCGCCGCTGCTCCTGATAGCTTCTCGCTGTCGACCAAGCAGAAGGCGATCATCTGCGCAGGCGGCTATGCCGCTGCGAATGCGCTGGGTGGAGCGGCGGCGTGCGCGGCATCGTTTTACCTTCCGTCCTTGGTTCTGAATTGGTTCAAGAGTGACGTGCGAAATCGTAGCGACTTCGGCGGCGAGCGTGTCAAGTTGATTGTGTAAGCGGGGTGGCTCATGGTGGTTAGAGGTGTCGGTTGATGCGGTCGGGGTAGATGAGGGCGAGTTGCTGGAGGGCCTGTTTCCAGTTGGTGGTGACCTGGCCTTCGACGAGTCGGCCTTGGGCTCTGCGCTGGCCGGGTTTGAGACCTCGTTCTTTGGCTCGGTCGCGTGCCCGTTTGTCTTCGATGTTGCAGATCGCGAGCCACAGCAGCTTGACCACGGCGTCGTCGTTCGGGAAGTGTCCGCGGTTCTTGGTGACTTTGCGGAGCTGGTAGTTCAGCGACTCGATCGAGTTCGTCGTGTAGATCACACGTCGCAGCTCGGGCGGGAAGGCGAGGAACGGGATGAACTGTTCCCACGCGTCTCGGAACGTGTTGACCGCGGTGGGGTATTGCTGGCCGAGCTCGGAAGCTTCGAACGCTTCGAGCGCGGCGAGCGCCGCGTCCGCGTTCGCTGCGGTGTAGATCGTCTTGAGCGCCGCGGACACGGCTTTGCGGTCGGTGTAGCTCACGAACCGGTTCGCGGCCCGGATCAGGTGCACCACGCAGGTCTGCACGGTCGCCTCAGACCAGGTCGCCTCGATCGCGTCGGGGAAGCCGCTCATCCCGTCACAGCACACGATGAGCACGTCCTTGACGCCCCGGTTCGCGAGCTGGGCGCACACCCCAGCCCAGAATTTCGCTCCCTCATTCGTCTGGATCCAGATGCCCAGCACGTGTTTGATGCCGTCCATGTCGACACCGACAGCGATGTGAGCGGCCTTGTTGCGCACGTGGGAGCCGTCACGAACCTTGACCACGATCGCATCCAGATAGATCACCGGGTAGAGGGCATCCAAGGGCCGAGACTGCCAGGCGAGGACCTCGTCACCGATCTGGTCGACGATCTTGGAGATCGTCTCGTGGCTGAGCTCGGTGCCGACCGTGGAGGCCAGGTGGTGGGCGATGTCCCGCAAGGTCATGCCACCCGCGTACAACGAGATGATCATCCCATCGAGGCCGTCCAGGCGGCGCTGGCCCTTGGGAACGAGCATCGGCGTGAACGTGCCGTTCCGGTCACGCGGGATCGCCAACTCAACATCGCCGACCTGGGACGCCACCGTCTTGGGGAACGTCCCGTTCCGCGAGTTGCCATGTTCGGCCGCGTCCGGGTCGCCGCGTTCATAGCCGATGTGCTCGGTCAGCTCAGCGTCCAGGCCGCGCTCCAACGCGGCTTTCAACATGCCGCCGATCAGGCCCTGATCGCCCGTCAGAGTCTCGCCGGCATCGATCTTGGAGAAGATCTCGTCCAACGCGCCCGACGCCTTGAGCTCATCAGCGATCACCGCCTGTCGTTGGCGTCGTTCCTCACGTTCTGGGTTCGATTTCGTCATCGTCACAGTCTGTACTCCTTGAAGTCGCAAGCACCCCGCTTACACAGACCATCTGACACCCCCCGCAAGGTCGACCAGGCACGCCGCCGGATCCAGAACGAAACGCTCGGTCACCGGGGCCGCAAGGATGATCCGTTGTTCCGGTCGCGTCGTTTGTTGACCAAGGCACACGAACGCCTCGACGACAAGGGCGAGCAGAAGCTGCTCGGGTTCCTCGAAGCGGGCGACCCCAAAGGAGAAGTGCGCATGACCTGGCACGCGAAGGAGACCCTGAGGGGCCTCTACCAGCTCGTCGATCCAGACGAGGCCGGGAGCTACCTGGATGAGTTCATCGATGATGCCGCTGATGAGTCAATGCCCGAAGAGGTCCGTTCTCTGGCCGGCACGTTGAAACGATGGCGGAACCAGATCTTGGCGTGGCACACCGCGAAGGTGACCAACGGGCCAGCGGAGTCGATGAACAACCTCATCAAGAAGGTCAAACGAGTCGGGCACGGATTCCGGAACTTCGCGAACTACCGGATCCGTGTCCTGCTCTACGCCGGCAAGCCGAACTGGCCGCTACTCGCCAACGTCGCGCCCCGCTGAACTCCGAAGCCCCGGCAATCGTTGCCCTCGCAAGGTTGCTGGAGGATGAACGAGCGCTCCTCGAAGGAAGCATGAGCTCGAACGACGAGGGCGCCCTGTTTCAGATCGCCAACAGGTTCGACCTCCGCCACAAGGATGGAAAACAGCTCGATGACTATGGCGATGAGTACTTGGACTGGATCTTCTACTGGTATCTCGCGACCGTGAACCTGATCGGTGACTTGAGGGCACGGGAGGAGGCGGACCAGAGCGGGACCCCGGGATAGACGTGTTGGGTAGACTCAGGCGCTGGGTCCACGGTGACCGATCGGGGTCGGTTCAGCATCGACACAAGACGGCTCGACGCCGCACCGAGGCATCGTCAATTCCTGTGTATGGGAAATGTTTCAAGCGGCCTGTTCGTCACCTCCGCGGTCGGCGTCCGATCGTTCCACGAGGACACCCCTTTCGAATGTCGCGCCGGCCCTGACCAGGGCGACCAGGTGGGGCGCGTTCACCTCCCGCCACCTCGCTTCGGCGACTCGAAGGAGCTTGTCAAGATGAGTCCGAGCCTGCAAAAGCGGCTGAGACAGCTCATTCCTGATCGGGACGATGTCGCCCGCACGGCACAGTCGTTTGGAGAGGTTGCTCCCGAGGGGCGCGGGTCGGTCAGACCATCGGACCCACGTCATCGGCGAACGCAGGAACTCCGGCCCTCGCCAAGCGTGCGACGAGATCCATCGGCGAGAGCTGTGGGCGTCGACAGTGCGCGGCCTGCTCCTCGATCACCTCGAGGACCACGCGTGGCGCGAGATCGAGCTGGTCGAGAAGAAAATCATCGGGATGGACCACTGCGATCTGCAAAGGGCCCAGATCGGCTTCAGGGAAGTCAGCCAGAAACGCCGTGGAGCGGGCCACTGATCACCGGCGCGTCGAAGATCGCCGACGGCGGGCCTTCTTCAACGCCTCGGTGTAGTCGGGCGGTGGATCATCGTACAGGTCGAGCCCGCTCGCTTCCTCGGTCATTCTGTTCAACGCATCCCGGCGCTCCCGGCGACGCCGTGACTGGAAGTCGATCAGATCCTGCAGTCGCACCCGGCGATGCCGGTTCGGCTGCTCGAACGGGATCGCACCATCCTCCAACAACTTCACCAAGGTCGGCCGGCTGATACCGAGCAACTCGGCAGCTTCCTGGGTGGTCAGCAACATCCCTTTTGGCGCCACCATGATGGCCTTGCCTGCACCCATACCCTCCACGACCTGGCGAAGAACGCGATAGACCTCCTCGGGAAGCGGGACCCGCGCACCATCAGGACCAAGGAGAAGGGCGGGGTCGTCGTGCTGGTCGACAAAGCGCGCCAGGTCCAACAACATGTCCAGATCAGTAGGCGGAAAAACGAGACCGTCCTGGTGTTCGACCGCCGCTGACTCGATTCCCGTAGGGGCAGCTGTGGCGTCCATGAATCGAATTCTACGCAGAAGACGTAAAAATCGAAAGTACCAAACTGAGAATCGCTGCAACGGGAAAAACGGCGTACACCGAAACACAGAGCGAG
>DASSYG010000360.1:0-4245 GCA_035703405.1 Acidimicrobiales bacterium
ACCGATGTACCAACTACGGTACGCCGTCTGCGCCCAGGTGGGCCACGCGAGCGTCAGGTCCGCACGGGTCCGCGGAGGTGCTCCTTCGCCCGGCAGCGAGTACGAGGTCTCCCAGGTCAGGTCTCCCAGGAGCACGTCGGCCTGAAAGCGTTCCTCGAAGGCCTGCCGCTCGAGAAAGGCCCCTTCCACCGCATCGCGCAAGGCCCCGATGGCGTCGGTGAACACATGGTCCAACATCACGCCTCACGCTACCGCCCAGGGAGAACTCGCCGGCCAAGACCCCCCTGAAGGCCGCGAATCGGTCGGGTAATGTGCTCGCGCGAACCACGGAGGTGGCCGAAGTGCACGTAGCCCCCGTCGAGAGTCCGGGCCCGGACGAGCGGCTCCGCTTCCGGCGCGACGTCCAAGGGCTCCGAACCGTCGCCGTCGTACTGGTGGTGATCTACCACAGTGGCGTCGGTCTGCCCGGCGGATTCCTGGGAGTCGACGTGTTCTTCGTGATCTCCGGCTTCGTCATCGGCAGGCTACTGGTCGCCGAGTTGGAGTCGACGGGCACGATAGCGCTCGGACGCTTCTACGCCCGCAGGATCCGACGGTTGCTCCCGGCGTTGGCAGCGGTACTGATCTTCGTTGCGTTGTTCTCGGTCGTCGCCACCAGCCCACTGGGCGACCTGCGCCGAACGATCGCCCAGGTCGGGGTCGGCGCTGCCTTCTACGTGGCCAATTTCGCGCTGCTGATCTATCAGACGAACGGCTACTTCGACCTCGACGCCACCTCGAATCCGCTGCTGCACACCTGGACGCTTGCGGTCGAGGAGCAGTTCTATCTGGTGTTTCCCCTGCTGCTGCTCGGGATGGGTCGGATCTTCGGCCGGGGGCGACGAGCCCGTCGGGCCATCGTGGCGGGGATCAGCGTGTTGGCGCTTGCGTCGTTCGTACTGGGCGCGATGCTCAGCGGGTCGGTGGCCTTCGGTACCGGCGACCTCGTGACCCGTGCCCGTCTGGCGTTCTATTCTTCGCCGACCCGTGCGTGGGAGTTCCTCGTGGGGGTGCTCGTCGCCCTCGGCGGATCCACGATCGGCCGAGTCGGCCCGCGGTTCGCGGCGGCCCTCGGTGTCGTCGGTCTCGCGGCGATCGTCGGGGCGGGCATGTGGATCGACGAGGCGTCGCCCACCCCGGGCGTGACGACGCTGCTCCCCGTTGCCGGGGCGGCACTGGTGATCGTGGCCGGGGAGCACCACGCCCATCGGGTCGCCCGGATCCTGTCGAGCGCACCTGCGGTGTGGATCGGCGATCGATCCTACGGTTGGTATCTGTGGCACTGGCCGTTCATGGTGTTCGCACAGTTCTCGTTTCCGACGATGTCCACCTGGGCGGTCCTCGCCGTCGGTGTCGCCGCGTTGATCCCGACCGAGATCTCCTACCGGTACCTCGAACAGCCGATCAGGCGCAGCCCGGGGTGGTCGGGTCGGCGAGTGGGCCGACTCGCCGCGGCCTGCTCGGGTGTTGCCGCGCTCTTCCTCTTGGCGCTGTGGATGCTCCCGGCCGTCAGCTCGCCGGGCATCGCGCAGATCGAACGGTCGCGTCGGCCTGCGGTCGAGCTTCCCCGGTCGTGTCTGTCACTGCAACGCCTCGACGATCAGGGGAGCGAGGTCCACTGTACCTGGACGGTGCCGAACCCCCGCGGGAAGATCGTGTTCGTCGGCGATTCGCACGCCGGGGCGCTGGCGTCGGTGATGGCGTCGGTCGCCACCCGGTCGGGCTACGAGTTGAGCATCGCCTATCGGCCGGGATGTCCGTTTGCCGCGGTCGACCGGATCTACGACGATCGTCGCCAGACCGCGGCGTGTCGACAGTTCGTCGACGCGACAGTGGACAAGATCGTCCTGGGCGACCCCGACCTGGTCGTGCTGGCGTCGCGCGAGACGCTGTACGTGCGTCCGGACACCTTCGCGCTCAGATATTCGGTCACCGGGGAGATCGGCCGGACCGGGCCGGCAAAGGCTGAGATCTGGCAGGAGGGCCTGGCACACACACTGCAGCGCTTCTCGAAGCGCGGCATTCCGTCGGTGGTCGTGGCCACGGTGCCCCAGTTGCCGTCGTTCGACCTCGACCTGTGCCCGGCGTGGCGACTGTGGATCAGACCGACGAGCTGCGCGAGGACGGCGTCACGCGCCTCGGTCGACGACTTGCGCCGCGCCGGTCTCACGTCGACACGCCACGCGGTCGAATCGGTCCCGCGGGCGCAACTTGTCGATTTCGCCGACGACCTGTGCCTGCCACACACCTGCAGTACCTTCCGTGACGGTTGGTGGCTGTACACCGATGCCAACCACGTCAGCCAGTACGGTGCCTCCACACTCGCCCCTCGGATCGAGGCCGAGGTGCTCCCGGCCGTTCGTGCCCACGGCGACGAGCACTGACCCGCAGCAACCCCGACGAGAGCGGATCGGTGGCGTCACGTGTGCGGCTGGTTCTTCGTCGCCCGAGATCGGCCTCGAATCGGATGCGACGTCGGCGGCGACGTCATGGTGCCGGGGCTGCCGGCGATGAGTAACGTGGCGAGATTCGGGCCGTAGCGCAGCTTGGTTAGCGCGCCTGCTTTGGGAGCAGGAGGTCGGGAGTTCGAATCTCCCCGGCCCGACCAGGATCGCATGGGACACGTGGCGCCGTCCCGCAGTGACCGCACCGTTCGGTGGCACAACGCCTCTCGAACGGCTGTGCTACTCAGAAGGTGGAGTGGGGCCGGGCACCCCGGCGTCGCCACCGTTCTGGAGGCCGGCCCGGTGGGCGGCACGGCTCACCAGATTCGAACCGGGGGGCAGGGTGACGATGTGCAGGACGGCCGCCAGCACGACGGTCGTGACCGACTCGATGTCTCCGAGGTTCACCGCCGCGCCCGTGAACAACAGCAGGATCCCGAGCGTGGAGCCCTTGGCCAGCGCGTGCATCCGCGAGAACACGTCGCTGAAACGGACCACCCCGATCGCGGCGAGCAGCACGATCACCGACCCGGCGAGCGCCAGCGCTTCGCCGATCATTCGGCTCTCCGCTCGATGTATCGCGCGATCATGCCATTGCCGATCGGTCCGATCACCGCCAGGGCCACGAGCGTGGCGAGGAACGTACCCGTGTGCAGATGGGCCGCCCGCGTGGCGATCACCCCCGACAGCACGAGCAGGATGCCATTCATCGCCACGGTCCGGTCGGCGAGGGTGGGGCCGCGCAGCGCCCGGTACATGAACCCGCACGCAGCGAGAATGAGAATGACGTCACTCGCCACGGTCATGGCGCATCCTCCGCCACGCCGGGCCCGTCGCCGGTTCCGCGCTTCGGTGCTCCACCGGCCCCCGTGGTGCGTTCGCCCTTCAAGGCGCCGCGCACCAGCGAGTCGAGATGCTCGATCGAGCGGCGTGCCTTGTCGGGATCGTCGAATCGGATGAAGTGGACCTCGATCATCGGCGGATCGGCGGTCGCGTCGATCGTCATGGTGTCGGGTGTCAGGGCGATCACGTTCGCCAGCAGCGACACCGCCTCGGGAGTGGCGCCTTCCATGTCGTAGGTCAGTTGCCCCGTACGGTCCTGGCGGTGCGGCGTGAGGATCTCCCGGGCGACCAGGATGCTGGCAGTGATCGAGCTCACCCCGAGGTGGCCGATGAGCCGGGCCACCCCGACCGGACTGATGCGCAGACCCGGGGTGAAGCGATGGCGCGCGGGCATGGCCACCAGAATCGCGACCGCCAAGACGATGCCGAACAGCACCTTGGCGGGGTCGAGGCTGCCCCACGCGAGCAACCACAGAACGACGAGGCCGACGACACTTGCTACGAACCTCATTTGGCCACGAACCTCATTTGGCTACGAACCTCATTTGGCTACGAACCTCATTCGTCGATCACCACACTGACATAGCTCCGCGGATGCGTCAGGTCGCCGGCGGCGCGTTCGGAGAACGAGAAGATCGGACCCGCTGCGGCGGCGATCACCAACGTCGCGGCCACCAGTGCGACCGTCGGCGCGATCATCAACGGCGGTGCACCGAACCTGCCGGAATGTTCGGGGCTGACCACCGTCACCGGTTCTTCCTGAGGGCTCCAGAAGGCTCCGACCCAGATGCGCATCATCGCGTAGAGGGTGAGCAGGCTCACGCCGAGCGCCACGGCGACGATGATCGCCCGGTTCGCGTCGAAGCCGGCGATGACCAGCGACAGCTTCGAGACGAACCCCGAGAACGGAGGGATGCCG
>DASSYG010000129.1:0-10085 GCA_035703405.1 Acidimicrobiales bacterium
GAAGATGCCGTCACCCGCACGTTGCAGGCCAAGTGCGGGATCACCGGCCTCGCTCCGACCCAACTTCAGGTGATGGACGATCCGCTCCGTGACAACCGTGGCTGGGTGCTGTCGGTGGCTCATCTCGACGTCGTGCGCGCCGAGGCACTGGCCGACCGCCGCGCCGACGGTGAGGTCCGGATCGCTCCGGTCGTACTGGGCGGCGACTCGTCGACGCCAGCGACGACGATCGTGGAGCTTCCCGAAGGGCAGGCCGGCCTGCCCTTCGATCACGACGAGATCGTCGACCTCGCGGTCGAAGCGTTGCAGGTTCGCTATGGGGAACGCCCCGATCCGGCAGGTCTGCTCGGTGGCTCGTTCACCTTCCTCCGCCTCCGCGAGCTCCATGAGATCATCGCCGGCCGACGGCTGCAACGCGACACGTTTCGGCGGGCGATGCTCCCCTTCGTCGAACCGCTCGACGAGATGGAACAGGGAAGCGTGGGCCGGCCGGCACGCCTGTATCGACGACTCCTCGAGTCGACTGGTTGAAGGCCACCAAGTGGGACGTGTGTTGAGCGGCCGCTCAAATGCGTGTACGGTGATGTTTGAGCATTCGCTCAACCGTGCCTGAATCGTACGGACCCCGGGAGGACCAGCCATGTACCCCGTCGATATCTCGACCGATCCGGCTCCTGGTGGATCCGACGGTCGCCGAATGCTCAGTGTCGCCGGTGCGCGCTCGGTGTTCGCATCGGACGTTTTCGTGACGGTGACCTTCCCCGTGTCCGCGTTCCTGCTGGTCACGATGGGTGCGGCGATCGTCGGGGCCCCACTCACCGTTCCCGCCCTCACGGTGATCGCCCGCACCCGGCGCGGATGGAAGCGGGCTGTCTCGGTAGCGCTGGCCATGCTCACCGTGGCCGAGGTGGGCTGGGCGGCGACCTACGTCGTCGCTGCCGAAGCGAAGCCCTGGATCTGGGTGGTCCCAGTCCTGTGCGCGGCGACGACGGGGGCGCTTCTCCCCGCTCCATGGCGCCGCGCCCGGCAGTGATCAGGGTCGCTGTGCGTGGGCGGCGACCCGTGCATCTCCGCGGCGGCGAATCAGCCCTGCTCCAGCAATTCGGCAGGTGTCCACGTCGGCCAGTCCGCCGCGCCGATGCGCGCACCGCGGGCATATTCGGCGACGACCCGGAATGGCTGTGCCGCTCGGGTGTTGTCGTACACGATCGCATGATCGGCGATCGCAATGGCGCGGGTCACCAGTGGCCACAAGCGTCGAAACCGTCCTCTGATCTTGTCGTCGGGGACGTCGTGACCACCCACGACCACGCGATTGTGGACGCGGGCGACACTCAGCGCCTCGGGCACCATGACCACGTGCAGCGTGACCAGGTACCGACTCGCGACGGCATCTTCGATCAGGTGGACCTTCGATTCATGGGAAAAGACAGTCTCGGCGACGAATGACCGCTGCTCGTCGATCAGTCGAGCGCGCTGTCGGGCTGCGAGGCGTGCCGCGTCATAGCTGTGGGCGACAGCGGCCTCTGGCCAACGTTGCGCTGCGATCACATCGGCGTTGACGAACTCGAGTCGGGTCGACGGGCCGATGACCGTTTCGTACAGCGTCGACTTTCCCGATCCGTTCGGCCCCACGATCAAGTGGAGGACCGGATCTCCCATCAGCCGGCTTCGGACGACTCGTCTGTGTCACCACTTGTCTCGCCCCTGGTCACGACGTTGCACTCGTCATCGAGTTCGACCCATGCACGACCCTCGGCGGTGAATCGAGCGGCGAGATCGAGCGCGCCTCGTCGGGCATCGGCCCGCACCGCCCACTCGGCGCGGATGACGGCCTGTTCCTCCGCCGTGAGTGCGTCATAGCTGCGAGCACCGGCGAGCACCTCGACGATGTCGTGTGTGGAGATGCTGCTCGAGGCCTCGAGCTCCCGCCCGATGCGTGCCCAGTGCACGACCTGTTGCGACGCGCTCCGACTCTGGACTTCTCCGGCGAGTTTGGCCGACGCGTACAGCTCATCGTCGATGCGTGCGGGTGATGTCGTTGCCACAGCAACCTCCAGATGACGGGCCAGTCCCAACAAGTGTAGCAATCTGCAACATCGTTATGCCCGACCCAGTCCACCCGAGCATCAACATGCCGACGGGTCCGGCTCATTCGGTGCAGAAAGAGGTGGCACTGGTCCGATGTCGTCGCTACCGGCTACCACACACGGAGAATACGCGGACGTCGTGTCGTGCGGCTGGATTGCTGTCCGCTGGTTGGACCAACGCCGTCTCAGGCGCCGAGGATGGTCGTCTCCAGGCGCTGGAAGCTGGATTCCATGCCGTCGACCATGCCGGTGGCGAGCACGGCATCGCGGGTGGCAGCGTCGGGGTAGGTGATGACCATGGTGACCAGCGTGCCGCCGTCCACGGGGATGAGGGTCAACTCGTCGACGGTGCCGGGTGCATCCTCGGGGATGAAGTCGCCGGCCATGTGTTCGGTGAAGCGCGCTCGGTGGGGCGCCTCGACCTCGAGGATCTCACCGGTCGAGCCGAAGCTCGATCCGTCCTCGTCGTTGCGCCACACGTACTTGTAATTGCCCCCCACCTGGGTGGACGTCTCACACAGCGGCATCGACCAGCCGTCGGGGCCGAGCATCCAACGCCGCACGAGGTCGGGTTCGAAGTGGGCGGCCCACACCTGGTCGACCGTTCCCCGTACGACCCGGGCGACCCGCACGGTGGTGTCGTCGAGCAGTTGCGCCGCCGCGGGCAGCTCAGCGGCGAAGGCACGCAGGTCGGCGACCACCGCGTCGATCTGGCTCATCGCCGACAGGGTGCCTTCCTCCATGCCCATCTCGAGCAGCTTCTCGTACTCGTCCGCGGCGTTGAAGTAGGTGGTCATCGAGAGTCGTGAGCCGGTATCGGTAGCGGTGAAGTCGAACGTCATGCGCATGGTGGGCATGTCGAGGTTCGGGGTGCCATCGGAGGCGGCGAAGCCATCGAGCACTTCGAAGTGCTTCGGCGCGTCGACGGCGAGGAACTCCCAGAATCCACTGGAGGTGTCGCCGTCGGGGCCGGTCATGGTGTAGTTGGAGTGGCCGCCGACGAAGAAGTCGTGTCGGTTGAACTTTGCCGGATAGGTGGTGGGTCCCCAGAAGCGCTCGATCTTGCGGGGGTCGGCGTAGGTGTCCCAGAGACGCTGGAGGGGTGCGTCGAAGTCGGCGACGATGACGAGGGTGAGGGCGTCGAGATCCTTCTCGACTGAGGTGACGGGCATCGGCTCTTGCCTTTCGGGGTGGTGGGTGTTCGGTGGGCAGACGGATTTCAGGGTCAGATCTGTTCGATGGCGTCGTCTTCGGCGAGCAGCGCGTCGAGTCGGTCGATGCGGGCTCTCCAGAGGTGCTCATAAGAATCGAGCAGAGCCTGGGCTCGCTCGATGGCCGCGGGGTTGCCGCGCACGCGGCGTTCCCGGCCGACCGCTTCTTTGGCGACGAGCCCGGCGCGTTCGAGTACGGCGACGTGCTTCTGAACCGCCGCGAACGACATGGCGTAATCGGCCGCGAGATCCGAGACCGTCTCCTCGGCGACGAGGGTGCGCCGCAGAATGTCGCGCCGGGTCGCGTCCGCGAGCGCCCGGAAGATCCGGTCCACGTCTGCGTCATCGAGTCGATCGAGTTCTACAACCATATGGTTGTATGTTACTGACGGACGACGCGATGTCAAGCGCGTTCTTCGGCGAGTCAGCTAGCCAGGTATCGAGCGAGGTTCGCGAGTGACGACGCCATGCCGGTTGCGTGATCCTCGGCGGTGATCCCGTCGGGCACGTCGGTGGCGATGATCGTCACGAGGGTGCCGCCCGGGTCGGTCGACACCGTCCAGGTCATGGTCATCGTGCCGGCGAATGCCGGATCGTCCGATTCGAAGTCGACTGCTTGGACGATCCGCTCACCGGGCACGATGTCGACGAAGCGCACGTCCACGACGTCGGAGTCCGCGCTGGCTTTGCCCGGCGCGCCTGCCGGGTCGTCGTAGCTCAGGACCAGCCGGTAGGACCCACCCGGCCGGGGATCGAAGTGGGCGAAGCTCGCCGTCATGCCCGTGGGCGGGAGCCACGACAACAGCGCGTCGCGGTCGATCAACGCGGCGAACACACGGTCCGCCGGTGCGTCGATCAGACGCGAGCACCGGTCGGTCCGTGACATGGCGCGGATAGTACTGCCATGCAATTGGGGGAGGTCGATCGATCGTGTTCTCCGCGGCTTGCGCCGCCTCCTCCTGCACTAGACCGGGGACATGACCACGAGCGAGGGTGAGCTGACCGAGCCTGTCGATCTGTGCGTGCCCGACGGCAGCGCCTTGAACCCAGCGGCGAAGGGCTGGTCCCGCACGCCCCTGCACCGGGCGAACCTCGACGGGAACTTCGGGCGCAACAAGCGTTGGGACTACTGGGCGATCCTGGCCGGTGATCTGGTGGTGACGTCGGTGTTCACCAACACCGACAAACTCGGCGTCGCCGACGTCTCGTGGTTGGACGTGCCCACGGGCACGACCGGCGGGCACCTGGTAGCGGAACCGCCGGGCGATGAGTTCGTGCTTCCCGAGCACCCCGGCACAGCGCCGCTCACCATCGAACGTGACGATTTCTCGCTGGCGATCACCGACAACGCAGAGGGCACCCACCTGGTCGCGACGTGGACCGAAGCCGATGGTCGTCCGGGTCGGCTCGATGTGACCGTCGCGCTGCCGGAGTGGCACGAGTCGCTGAACGTGGTGATCCCGTGGGACGACACGACGTTCAATTTCACGTCCAAACACCAGGCCCGCCCGGCGACCGGTGAGTTGGTGGTCGGCGACGACCATCGCACGATCGGCGGAGCGGGCGGTGCCGCCTGGGGTGTGCTCGATGTCGGTCGAGGCCGGTGGCCATCTGATGTCGACTGGAACTGGGGCGGCGGTGCCGGCCGATCCGAGGGGCACGTGGTCGGCTTGCAGTTCGGTGCGAAGTGGACGCAAGGCTCCGGATTCACCGAGAACGGCATCATCGTGGACGGTCGCCTGTCGAAGATCGGCCGGGAACTGGACTGGATCTACGACTGGGACGCTCCAATGGGGCCCTGGCGGGTCGTCGACCCCGACGGCCAACTCGACGTGACGCTCACGCCTCGCTATGACCGGCACAGTCGCCTCGGGCGACGGCGGATCAGTGAGACCCATCAGGTGTTCGGCACCTGGTCGGGTCGGGTGCGCACCGACGACGGGGTCGAGGTCACCTTCGACGACCTGCAGGGCTTCGCCGAAGAAGCGCGCCAACGCTGGTGACACATACGCACTGAGTGTGCGGCGGCAATGCAGTCGCGGCTCACCGTGCGCAGACCGTCGGTCGGGGTCCACCACCGGACCACCAATTTCGTGGAGTCGTCGTTCAGTGCGGTGAGCACCACTTCGGTGACGTCGGCGACGAACCGCTCCCCCGCTCGCCCCCGCTCGAACTTCGGGAGATTCTGCGCGCTATACGCACGCTACCTCCCGAAGTTCGAGCGATTTTTGAGGGTTGGTCAGTTGATGGCGGCGTGTACGATCGCTGAGTGCCCGCCGGTCTCGACGGAAACTCACATCCGGTTGTCTCCGCTTTCCGGACCCGGGTGCTCAAGACGATGGCCGACCGGGTGGGCGCCTGTCGTGGCAAGCGGGTGCTGGTCGGCATCGATGGTCGCTCAGGGGTCGGCAAGTCCACATTCGCCGATGAGCTCGCCGGCATGCTGGAGGCGCGGGACGTGGCGACGGTCCGCTCGACGACGGACCTGTTCCACCGTCCCCTCTCCGAACGTATGCGCCTCGGCCCGACCTCGCCGACGGGCTACTACCGGGACTCCCACCAGCTCGACGTCATCGTCGATGAGTTGCTCACGCCGTTCCGTGAGGGCTCGGGCCGGGTGCTGGTCGGTGCCTTCGATGAGCCATCGAACCAACCCGACCGTCACACGGCCACAGTGCCCGAACGTGCCGTGTTGGTCTTCGACGGCCTGTTCCTCCGGCGACCGGAACTGCGTAGCTTCTGGGATCTGAGCGTGCTGCTGGTTGCGGATCGCCGCTGCGACGCAGCGTGGCTCGACTACCTCGGGTCCGATCTACCGGCCGACGCGTCCGAGCATGCGGCAGAGGTCGATCGGCGACTCGAACGTGCCCGCTGGCCCCGCTATCGGACCGGGTGGCGTACCTACGTCGAGTCCGTGCAGGATCAGCCGACGGACATCGAGATCGACAACGAGGACTTCGCTGCGCCATCGATCCGAGGTGGCTCACCATCACCGACCGGACCCGTTGCAAAGCAGCACGACCCACCCCGAAATTTGTAGCGGGATGCGCCCCACAGCGGCAGATTGCTACAAATTTCAGGTGGGTCCATGGGCGGTTGGGTCCGCTCGCCAAGGGGCCGGTGGCCGTCGGAGGTCGCCTGGACTGGGGTGGTCAGTAGTGCGCGGTCAAATCGTCGAGGGTGTGCCACCAACCCGAACGGCTGGTCAGGACGGTCCGGGACGACGTGGCGAATGGTCCTGCGCCGTCGAGCATCCGCGGCCACGCCGGTCGCGACGCGTACACCGATCGGTCCCAGCCCTGGCCGAGGCACCAGTCGACCATCGATGCCAGGTGGGGCGTGAGATCGTCGCCGCTCGGGCCGAGCCCCGGCCGAGCCTCGCCGCCGTCGGCATGGCTGCGGATCGGGACGTTCCAGTCGGCGCCGTAGAACCCGTGCAGGAGCCGCTCGGCGTCACGGGGAACCGGGTACGGCACGCCACGGACCGTGGCCGTCGACAGCGACTCGACGAAATAGGTCGGGAAACTCGATTGCGGCCAGAACGAAACCTCGTTCGCCGGGTCGTACAGACGCAGCACCCCGTCGGCGAACAAGGTCGGCGCATAGACCTCGCCGATGCAGGCACCATCGACCACGAGCCACAGGTAGCCGGGCCAGAAGGCCGGCACCTGCCCCGGGTTCAGCGCCAATCGAGCCCCGGCGAGACTTCCGCGGACGAGTTCGATGCCCGCCTCGGCCAGCTTCGGGGCGGCCTCGGCGATCGTCGGGAGATCATCGGCCCGTACGAGCAGATCGATGTCGTGGTCCCATGTGATGATGTCGCCGTCACGGACCGCTCCGAGCAGCGACCCGAATATCAGCGTGTGCCAGATACCGGCACCGTCGAGTGCCCCATGGACCCGTGGCAGTAGCGCCGCGAGCTGGTCGGCCCGAGCCACGGGCACCGGCACTGCCGCGACGCCGGCGACTGGTTCGGCTACCGCAACAACCTCGTCGGTCACCCGGCGGTCACCGCTCGTGTCAACCATGGCGTGGTCTCCGATCCTCTCCGTCCCACGGCGCAATCGCCCTGACCCGCGGGAACCGACGCTACTGTGTGCGCCGATGTTCCCGAGCCTGAGCCGACGGGATGTGCTCTGGGACCGATGGGTCAACGCCCAGAACCGACTCGCCCCGGTGTGGGAGGCGGCACCACCACTCGCGTGCACCTTCGCGCTGCCCCGCGACCGTGCCGCGTTCATTGCCGCCGCGACCGCCGACCCGTCCGCGCGGTGGTGCCAGCGACCGGCCGACACCGCGGCCCCTGATGTCCGCATCACCATCGACGACCCGCGACGTGCCGACCGGCGCCCCGACTGGATCGTCGAGCCCGTACGCGACGGGTCGGGTGACCTCGATGTGGTGATCCGGATCTGCTCACTCGTCCCGCTCACGATCGACCTCGCCGCACCTGACCCGACGCACCCCTGGTGCCGACTCGATGCGCCGACCCGGCGCGCCCTGCGGCGCGCCGTGGTCGCGGTGCTCGTCGCCTGCCGCGACGACCTGATCTCAGAAGACGAAGCTCCGGGCGTACCGTGCACGATCGTGCAGGCCCGCCTCGACGCGGCCACGGCAATTGTCGTGTCGCTGCAACCCACGGCGTGCGATTCCGTGGCGGACGACTTCGACCGGGGCAGCCACGAGCGGCTGTATCCCAGCGCCGACACCGCCGAGTTGTGGCGTGGGCTGGCAACCCCCGGGCCGGTCGACGCACCCGAGGGCGTCGCTCCCGGATTCGTCGCCGTGGATTCGGTGACCAGTCGTCTCGTCGACGGCACCGTCGTGGTTCACGACGCGGCGACCGGTCACGTCGCCGCACTGAACGCCAGCGCGTCGTACCTGTGGGTGGCGCTGGCGGACGGTCTGCTCCCCGGCCAGGCCATCGACGAGGTCGCCGAGGGTCTCGGCGTCGATCCGGTCGCAGTGGCACAGGACATCTGGGCACAGATCGCCCGTTGGACCGGGGACGGCCTGCTCGTCCGAGCCGACGCCCCCACACCGGAACCACGGGTGGCACCCGTGCACGGGAGGGCCACCGTGACCAGCCGTCCGGTCCGCTTCTTCGGCACCCCGGCGGCGACGGTTTCGGTCCAGGGACCCGACGACGTCTTCGAGTGGTTGGATCCCGCGCTGTCGGGTTGGCAGCGGGGCGACACGGCCGATCCGGTCGCACAGATCGATCTCGCGCCGTCGCCCCACGGCTGGACGATGACCACCTCCGATGGTCGACGCGACGACTGCCGGGCTCCGCAACAACTCGGGCCACTCGCCCGTGACGCGTGCCTGCGCCTGATCTCGGCGGCGTCGGCACCGATGCTCACCGCGACCGTGCTCGCGATCGGGTCCGACGCAGTGGTGATACTCGGGCCGGCCGAGCATCGCCGCGCCTTGGTCCGACACTGTTTCGACGCAGGACTCGACGTGATCACGCTCGACGTCACCGAGGTCTTCGTCTCGTCCGACGGCACCGCCATGGTCCGCAGCGACGGCCTGGCGATCAAACAGCAGGGACCTTGGTGGCTCTGGTACGAGGATGCCCGAGTTCGACCCGGCCATCCCGACCAACTCGGCTGGACGGTCGACGGGACGACTCTGCGGTACTGGCGACCCCGAGGAGCGCTCACGCACGGACCACGCCCGGCCCGAGCGCTCGTCGTGGACCGCGGTCTCGTCGAGCGCGCCGACGTCGAAGATGGGCCCCACGGCGACGAGGGTGGGGACGGCGTCGGCGACGGTCACCTGCACCCGGCCGAAGCCCTGAGCGAGATCATCGCGCACCGTTCGGACGCGCTCGAGCCCTTCGACGCCACGCAGCTCGACACGCTTCTCGCCTGGTTGGGCCGCATCGACGCCTCGGCACTGAACTGGACCGGCGCGCAGGGTTTCGCCGCCGGCCTCGTTGCACGGCTCGGTGACCGTCCGCGTGGCTGAGCCGCAGCTCGTCGACCGGTCCGACTTCATGATGGCATCGAACTCCGTGCCGAGCGTCCGCCGCGGCACCGAAAGTGTCCCGTGCCACGATCGAAATCGTGGTAGCGTGCTGCGGCAGAAATTCGTGGCAGGACTGGCCGGCCGAGCGAACACGAAGCTTCGAGAGCGGGGAATCATGGACAACGAGTCGCCGAAAGCATCGACCAACGCCGAGTTGGATCGTCGGGCAATGCTCCGGCGGATCGGCGCAGGCACCGCCGCAGCAGGAGCTGCCTGGGTGACTCCGTCGGTCCTTTCGGGATCGGTCGCCTTCGCGGCCGGCAGCACAGTCGAGGATCCGGGTCCGGGTCTGGGGTCGTCGAGCGCCTCGACCGCGACGACAACGACGAACCCGCCGTTGTCGTCGAGCACCTCGACCGTCACCACAACGACGAACCCGCCGATGGATTCGAGCATGGCGACCATCCCCACGACGACGAACCCGCCGGCGACTTCGAGTATGGGGACCATTCCGTAGTGCTCCGGCCATGAATCCGGCACGCTTCACGGTGTACGCCGACATGGTCGGCGACCTGTTCCACAGTGGGCATGTCAGTTTTCTGCGTCGTGCTCGTGCGCTCGCCGAATCCCGGGCCGGATCGGCATCGGTCTGGATGATCGTCGGTCTGATGAGCGACTCGGACGCGTCGCGCTACAAGCGTCGACCGGTCCTGTCGCTCGTCGAGCGTCGCCAGGTCGTCGAGGCTTGCCGGCTCGTCGATCAGGTCATCGCCCCATGCCCACTGCGCGTCGACCGAGCGCTCATCGATGC
>DASSYG010000166.1:0-2445 GCA_035703405.1 Acidimicrobiales bacterium
CGCCCTTCGTCGTTGCCGGGTCCGACCCGCGAGACGAAACCTCTCCCAAGGAGTCATCACCGATGGCCAGAGTCAAACGTGCTGTCCATTCCAAGAAGCACCGCCGCGCCACATTGGACCGTGCCAAGGGTTACTACGGCAACAAGAGCCGCAGCTACCGGGCCGCGAACGAGCAGGTCCAGCACTCGCTGCGCTACGCCTACCGTGACCGCCGGGCACGCAAAGGTGAGTTCCGCAAGCTGTGGATCCAGCGGATCAACGCCGCCTGCCGCCAGAACGGCATCTCGTACTCGCGGTTCATCAACGGGCTGCACACCGCAGGGGTCGAAGTCGACCGCAAGGTCCTCGCGGATCTCGCCGTGACCGACTCGGGCGCGTTTGCCGCGCTGGTCGCCACTGCCAACGAAGCGCTCGACTGAACTCACATCGGGATCGTCGCAATGACGCTGCGCACCCTGTCGGACAAGAACGCCCGGGTCGTCCGTCTCGGCAAGCTCTCGGCGCGCCGTCGTGCCCGTGACGCCGAGGCGGCGTTCGTGATCGACGGGCCGGTGTTGCTCGCGGACGCGCTGACATCGGGCGTGACGGTCACCGACGTGTTCGTCGACGCCGAGCGGCTCGACGAACGGACCGCCGACGCGCTCGATGCTGCCGAAGCGGCGGGTGCCGAGGTGTACGCGGTTTCGCCCGACGTGCTGCGCCGGGCCACCGACCCGGTGCATCCCCAGGCGGTCGCCGCGATCGCGATGCGACCGGTCGTGCCCGCGGGCACGCTGGCCGGAGCGCGCTCGGTGCTCGCACTTGTCGGCGTTGCCGATCCGGGCAATGCCGGCACGCTCGTGCGCAGCGCTGTCGCCGCCGGCTTCGACGCGGTGGTCGTCACGCCGGGCACGGTCGAGTTGCTCGGCCCGAAAGCGCTGCGGGCCTCGGCCGGGGCGTTGTTCGCCGTGCCCGTCGTCGAAGTCGATTCGGTCGAGACCCTGGTGGCAACCCTGCGCGACGCATCGATCACGACCGTGGCGACCACGCTTGATGCCGAGGTCGATCTCGATGCCGTGGACCTGACCGGCCCGTGCGCCGTGCTCGTCGGCAACGAGGCCCACGGCCTCGATGCAGAATTGACCGCAATGGCAGATGTGCGGGTGCGGATCCCGATGGCCGGACCGGTCGAATCGCTCAATGCCGCAATGGCCGGCACGCTCGTCTGTTTCGAAGTGCTCCGCCAACGTCGAGCCGCCGGGGTGGAGGTGGCCACCCGATGATCGACGCGATCAGCCGCATCGTCGACGACGGCGTCGCCCGCGTCGGCGAGGTCGACGACCTCGACGCGCTCGCCGAGGTGGACCGTGTCCTGAACGGCAAGCAGTCCGAGTTGGGCGGCATCAAGGCCAAGATGCGTGACCTCGACGCCGATGCCCGCAAAGAGGTCGGCCGGGTGCTGAACGAAGCCCAACAACGGATCCGTGCCGCGATCGGCGAACGGCGTGGCACGCTGCAGGCTGCGGCGCGACGTGAGCGCCTCGAAGCCGAGCGGATCGACCTGACCGAGTTGCGGCCCACTCACCGCCAGGGCCACCTGCATCTGGTCACCCAGACGATGGAACGCCTCGAGGACGTGTTCGTCGGCCTGGGGTTCACCGTTGCCGAAGGCCCCGAGGTCGAGGACGACTGGCACAACTTCACCGCACTGAATCTGCCGGCGCATCACCCGGCCCGCGACATGCAGGACACGTTCTTCGTCGACCTGGGCGACCCGGGCGACGTGGTGATGCGCACCCACACGTCGCCAGTGCAGATCCGGCTGATGGAGTCGACGAAGCCACCGATCTACTCGGTGATGCCCGGGCGCGTCTACCGCCAGGAGACAGCGGACGCCACCCACCTCGCGGTGTTCCATCAGATCGAATGTCTCGTCGTCGACGAAGGGATCTCGTTCGCGAACCTCAGCGCCACGATCGACGCGTTCACCAAGGCGTACTTCGGCGAAGGCTTCTCGTCGCGGCTGCGCCCCTCGTACTTTCCGTTCACCGAACCCTCCGCCGAGTTCGACATCCGACGCCCCGACGGCTCGTGGCTGGAGCTCGGCGGGTGCGGCATGGTGAACCCGAACGTGCTGAGCAACGTCGGGCTCGACCCCGAGGTCTACTCGGGGTTCGCGTTCGGTTTCGGCCTCGACCGGCTCGCCGCGATGCGCCACGGCGTGTCCGACCTGCGCGAGATCGCCAGTGTCGACATCCGTTTCGTGAGGCAGTTCTGATGAAGGTCCTGCTGTCGTGGTTGAACGAGTTCGCGCCCCTCGGTCACGACGCCGATGTACTCGGTGACGTGATGAGCGATCTCGGCCTTGCGGTCGAAGAACAGATCTTCGTGGGCGGCGGGCTCGACGGGGTGATCGTGGCGAAGATCCTCGCGATCGACGCGATCGAAGGTGCCGACAAGATCCGG
>DASSYG010000355.1:0-10451 GCA_035703405.1 Acidimicrobiales bacterium
GACCGCCGCGGGGAGCGCACCGATCAATCCCTGGATCAGCCCTTCGAACATGAAGGGCACCCGGATGAACCAGTTGGTCGCGCCGACGAGTTTCATCACCTCGATCTCGCGTCGTCGGGCGAACATCGCCATGCGGATCGAGTTCAGGATCAACAGACCGGCCGCGGCGAGCAGGAACAGCGCCGTACCGAGAATGACCGTCGAGATCAGTTTCGAGACGCGTTCGATCTGTTTCACCGTGTCATAGGCGAACTCGACCGTGTACACCCCCGGCGCCTGTTTGAGTTGCTGGCCCATCTGGTTGATCAACTCGGCGTTCTTGATCGCCGGTTTCACCCGGAACGAGGTGGGCATGTCGGCCTGGCGCGACGTCGACAGCAACACCGGGTCGTCTCTGAAGACCTCCCGGAACTCCGAATAGGCGCGCTTTTTGTCGAAGAACGTGACCTTGGAGATCTGGGAGTTGTTGTCGGGGTCGAGTGCGTTGCGCACCGCGGAGATCTGCGCGGAGGACGCATCGGGTTTCATGAACACGATGAACTGCACGTCGCCGGTCCAGCGGGCGGTCGAATGCTGGACCGCGGCTCGCACCACGAAGGCGGATCCGACCAGCGCGAGGGACACTGCGACGGTGAGCATCGACGCCAACGACAGCGTGAAGTTTCTCTTGAGTGAGTGCCCGGTCTCCCGGACCACGTAGTCGAGTTTGATCGCCATGTGTCTTCGTCGTCCCTATTCGTACACGCCGCGGGCCTGGTCACGGATGATCCGGCCCCGGTCCAGTTCGATCACGCGACGCCGCATCGTGTCCACGATCGCCCGGTCGTGGGTGGCCATCACCACGGTCGTCCCGGTCCGGTTGATCCTGTCCAGCAGACGCATGATGCCCACCGAGGTGGTGGGGTCGAGGTTTCCGGTCGGCTCGTCGGCCAGCAGGATCAGCGGTCGGTTCACGAACGCCCGGGCGATCGACACCCGCTGCTGTTCACCACCCGACAGTTCGTGGGGCATGTTGTCGGTCTTCTTCGCCAGGCCGACCAGGTCGAGAATGGCGGGCACCTGGGTCTCGATCACGTGCTTGGGACGGCCGATCACCTCGAGGGCGAACGCCACGTTCTCGTACACCGTGCGCGAGTTCAACAGCTTGAAGTCCTGGAACACACAGCCGATGTTGCGCCGCAGGAAGGGGACCTTCCAGGTCGACAGCTCACCGATGTCCTTGCCGGCGACGTAGATGCTGCCCGCAGTGGGGGTCTCGGACTTGTTGAGCAGGCGGATCATCGTGGACTTGCCCGACCCGGAGGGGCCGACGAGAAACACGAACTCCCCTTTGGCGATGTCGGCGCTCGCGTTCTCGAGGGCGGTCACGTCGCCCTTGTAGATCTTCGAGACGTCTTCGAGTTTGATCATCTACGGTCAGGCACTCACGATCCGGGGGGTGGGAACGGTGACAGGTTCAGCTCGGCGCGACGGGCGTCGGTGCAGCGTGGCACCACGCCGTTCGGTCCGCCAAATGTTACCAAGTCGTTACGAACTTCACGCGCATCCCACGGTGGACATCGGATGTGTGCGACGTGCCGTCCACGTTTCCCGAGTCGGCGGGCGACCGGCCCTCGGGGACGGACTCGACATCATGGGTGAACCGGACCGTCACCCGGCCATCGTCAGAGCCGCTGACCTGGACGGTCACCGCGTGGGGACCCTTCGCGGCGTGGAGGGCCCAACGGAGATCCGCGGTGTCATGGGACACCGCGTCGATCGTCACGGCGTAGCCGACCGAATCCAGGGCGTCGGCGTAGACCCCGAAGACTTGTTGGCCGATCCCGTCGACCTCGGCGATCACGACTTGGTGGATCTCGCCGTTCTGAGAGTTGTCGGCGACGAAGTCGATTTCGGCGTTGGGGTCCAGCGCGAGGATCTCGGGCCATCCCGCGGGGAGCCGGTTGGGTTCGTCGGGGGTCGTGGAAGCCGCAGCCTCGGAGCCGACCGATGCTTCACCGCGACAGCCGACGGTCCCGAAGACGCACGCGACCACGGCCACGACAGCGAGCACCGGTCGGCATCGGCGCGGGATCGACGCGACAGTCACAGGTTTCACCCCAGAACGTGCGCAGCGCGTTCGTGGCGCAGGAAGGCCTCGCTGAATTGGTCGAGTTCGCCGTCGAGCACCGCGTCGACGTTGCCGGTGGAATACTCCGAGCGCAGGTCTTTGACCATCTGGTAGGGCTGGGTCACATAGGAGCGGATCTGGGAGCCGAAGCCGACCGAGCGTTCCTCGCCACGGATCCCCGACAGTTCCTCAGCCCGCTGTTCACGTTGCAACTCGGCGAGTTTGGCTCGCAGCACCGCCATGGCGCGGTCCTTGTTCTGGTGTTGGGAACGTTCGTTCTGACACGACACGACGATGCCGGTGGGCAGGTGGGTGAGCCGCACCGCCGAATCGGTCTTGTTGATGTGCTGACCACCCGCGCCCGAGGCGCGGTAGGTGTCGATGCGAAGGTCCTTGTCCTCGATCACCACGTCGGGGGCGTCCTCGAGGAACGGCGTGGCCTTGAGCGAGGCGAACGCCGTCATCCGCTTGCCCTGGGCATTGAACGGTGAGATCCGCACCAGCCGGTGCACGCCGTGCTCGCTACGCACCCAGCCGTACGCGTTGCGACCGGTCACCACGAAGGTCGCCGATGAGATCCCTGCTTCCGAGCCGGGCGACGCCTCCTCGAGCGACACGTCGAATCCCTTGGATTCGAGCCAGCGAGTCTCCATGCGCAGGAGCATCTCGGCCCAATCCTGGGAGTCCGCTCCCCCCTCGCCGGCCTGGATCTCACAGATCGCCGGTGAGTCGTCGTAGTCGCCGGTGAACAGGCTGCGCAGCTCCAGCTCGTCGAAACGCTTGGTGACGTCGGCCAATGTGGTGTCGATCTCGGCGACCACCGAATCGTCGTGTTCTTCGCGTCCCAACTCCACCAGCGTGTCGATGTCGTCGAGTTTGCCGGCAAGGGTGTCGTAGACCTCGAGGTCGTCGACCAGCGCGGCCAACTCGCCGGTCACCGCACGTGCGGCCTCGGGTGAATCCCACAGATCGGGGCGGGACGCCTCGGTCTCGAGTTGTGGGCGTCGGTTTCTGAGCGCGTCGATGCGCAGGTACTGCGCGGCCTCGCCCAGGCGCCGGCGCGCCTCGGCCAGGTCGTCGGAATAGTCACGCATGACCGAATCCGTGGTTCACGCGGCTCCGTGGCACTGCTTGAACTTCTTGCCCGATCCGCACGGACAGGGGTCGTTCCGACCGGTCTTGTCCCACTCGGACTTCACAACCGGCGTGTTCATCGGTTCGTCCAACGCCTCGGGCGGTGGAGCCTCGCCGGTCTGGGCGGCCTGCATGCGAGCAGCCTGCTTCAGGACCCCATCCGAGCCCACCGCATCCTCGGCCGAGGAGTACTGCATCTGATCGGGGGTCTGTTGCCGCGGTTCTTGCACCACGACCTGCACCCGCATGAGGTACTTGAGGTAGTCGTCCGCGATCGCATCCATGAGCTCGCCGAACATCGAGTAACCCTCGGTCTGCCATTCGACCAGCGGGTTCTTCTGACCGAGCCCCCGCAGGTGGATTCCCTCCTGCAGGTAGTCCATCTCATAGAGGTGGTCGCGCCATTTGCCGTCGATGATCTGGAGCATCACCTGGCGCTCGACGTCACGCATGGTCTCGGCGCCGAAGGTTTCCTCACGCTGCTCGAAGTAGCCCGTCGCCTCCCCCATGAGTTTGTCATAGACGTCGTCGGTCTCGGTGAGATCCGACAGGTCCTCGGCGGTCAGGGTGGTCGGCCAGTAGGTGTCGACCTCGGTGATGAGGCCGTCGAAGTCCCATTGCTCGTGGAAGTCGGCTCCACAGAAGGTGTTGATGAGCGACTCGACGGTGTCGGCCAGGATCTGCAGTCCTTCTTCACGCAGGTCGGCGTCGCCGAGGATCTGATCGCGGCGCTCGTAGATCACCTTGCGCTGGTTGTTCATCACCTCGTCGTACTTGAGCACGTTCTTGCGGATCTCCGCATTGCGGGTCTCCACGGTGTTCTGGGCCCGTTCGATCGCCTTGGTGACCATCTTGGCCTCGAGTGGCACGTCGTCGGGGAAGGCACGGTCCATGATCCGACTCACCGGACCCGACGCGAACAAGCGCATCAACTCGTCTTCGAGCGAAAGGTAGAACCGGCTCTCTCCCGCGTCTCCCTGGCGACCCGAGCGGCCGCGGAGCTGATTGTCGATCCGGCGCGACTCGTGACGCTCGGTACCCAACACGTACAGCCCGCCCAGCTCGCGCACCTCGTCGCCGTCGCCGGAACATTCGGCCTGCCAGTACGCGAGACGCTTCGCGTACCGTTCGGCCCCTTCGGCCTCGTCGTGAGGGTCGAGGCCTTCGGCCTTGACGTCCTTTTCGGCAAGTCCCTCTGGGTTGCCACCCAGCAGGATGTCGACGCCCCGGCCGGCCATGTTGGTGGCGACGGTGACCGCCCGCTGACGGCCGGCCTGAGTGATGATCTCGGCCTCTCTGAAGTGCTGTTTTGCGTTCAGGACCTCGTGGGCGATGCCCCGCTTGTCAAGGATGCGGGCGAGACGCTCGGAGTTCTCCACCGAAACGGTACCCACCAGGATCGGCTGGCCGGTCTCGTGGCGTTCTTCGATGTCGTCGGCGACCGCTTCGAACTTCGCTTCCTCGGTCTTGTAGATGAGGTCGGGCTTGTCGTCGCGGACGACGTCTCTGTTGGTCGGGATCGGGACGACCGACAGTCCGTAGGTGGAGCCGAACTCGGCCGCCTCGGTCACCGCGGTACCCGTCATACCAGCGAGCTTGTCGTACATGCGGAAGTAGTTCTGCAGGGTGATCGTCGCCAGGGTCTGGTTCTCTTCTTTGATCTTCACCCCTTCCTTGGCTTCGACGGCCTGGTGGAGGCCTTCGGACCAACGCCGGCCTTCGAGGATGCGGCCGGTGAACTCGTCGACGATGAGCACCTCGCCGTGAGCGATCACGTAGTCCTTGTCGCGCTTCTTGAGCTCCTTGGCCTTCAACCCGGCTTGGAGTTGGTGCACGAGGTTCTGGGACACCGCGTCGTAGAGGTTGTCGAGGCCGAGGGCCTTTTCGACCTTCTCGACGCCGGAGTCGGTCGGGGCGACCATCTGCTTTTCCTCGTCGACGTCGTAGTCGACGTCCTTCTTGAGGCCCCGGACGATGCTGGCGAACTTGTAGTAGAGCTTCACCGCGTCCGAGACCTGACCAGAGATGATCAGCGGGGTCCGAGCCTCGTCCACCAGGATCGAGTCGACCTCGTCGACGATCGCGTAGTTGTGCCCACGCTGGACCTTGTCGCCCAACGACATCGCCATGTTGTCGCGGAGGTAGTCGAATCCGAACTCGTTGTTGGTGCCATAGGTGATGTCACGCGCGTACTGTGCGCGCTTGTGGGCCGGGTCGAAACCCTGCTGGGGCAACACCAGGCCCACCTCGAGACCCAACCAGTTGTAGATCTGGCCCATCCATTCGGCGTCACGGGTGGCGAGGTAGTCGTTCACCGTGACCACGTGCACGCCCTTGCCCGACAGCCCGTTCAGATACACCGGCAACGTAGAGACCAGGGTCTTGCCTTCACCCGTGCGCATCTCGGCGACCCACCCGAAGTGCAGCGCCGCGCCACCCATGAGCTGTACGTCGTAGTGGCGTTGACCGATGACCCGTTCCGCGGCCTCGCGTACCGTGGCGAAGGCCTCGATCATCAGATCCTCGAGGTCCTCGCCGTTGTCGAGACGTTCTTTGAACTGGTGAGTCTTGGCACGCAGCTCGTCATCGGTGAGTTGCGCGTACTCGTCGCCGAGCGCGTTGATGTCCGGGACCAGTGTCGACAAGGCCTTGACCTTGCGGCCCTCACCGGCCCGGAGGATGCGATCCAGAATTTTCATGGTGGCTCCAATGCTACCGGGCCACCGCCACCCAACTCCTACAGACGGCTTCGGGTCGTGCCATCAGCCCGTCGGGGCGGCCCGCTGGAACCGCACACAACAGGTCCCGGCGTGCGGTTCGAGGCGCGCCTCGAGTCCGGTGTCACCGCAACACTCGACCGCGGCGGTGAGCATCGTGTGGTTCATGCCACAGATCAGCTCGGTGTGGGTCGCCGACAGCTCGTGGAACGGACAGTTGTGCAGGACGGTCACGTCGTCGTCGCCGGTGACCGGCTCGAAGCCGTCGGCTCGAAGCTCGTGGAAGAGAGCCGCACGCTGCTCCTCGGGAGTCGGATCGTCCCCGGCCCGTTGCTTGGCGCCGTCACCGACCCGGACCCCCTCGGCCCTGGCTGCTTCGTCGATCGCGTCGTCGATGGTGATGCCGTCGTTTCGGGCGCGGTCTGCGGCCACCGAGAGCACACGGCCGGCCAGGTCGTAGCGGCGCGGCGGAAGCGACACCTCGAAGTCTTCCGCGGCACGACGGTAGACCTTCGACGGACGTCCGGCACCGGGGCCGGTACGACCATTGCGCCGTTGGTGGTCACTGATGAGCAGTCCGTCGGCCTCGAGGCGGTCCAGGTGGTGCGCGGTGATGCCCTTGCGAAGCCCCAGTGCGGCCGCAGCCTCGTCTCGGCTGACCCAGTCGTGCTGGGCGACGACATGGTCGTAGAGCCCGCGGCGGGTGGGTTCGGCCAGCGCACTTACCGTGTCCAGATCATCGTTCGACATGGGGCAACCTCAGCTTCTCGGTTGAAGGACGGGCCGAGCGGGCTGGTGTCGGTCTCGGTCCACCGGCACCGAACTCAGTCTATAGTCACTTCTGTCTTGACATAGAGATCGTACGCGTTGCATTCTAATAATGATCTTCATTGCATATACAAGGAGCCGACATGACCGATCTGCTCGACCTCGACCGGGCCCTCATCGACAGGGCCACCATCGACCGGACCACCGCAACCGCGCCGGCCCGATCAGCCGGAAGACCGATCGACCTGGTCGCCGCACGCCATGCGGTCGCCGACCTCCTCGACGCACTGGGCCAGAACCAGACCGATCCCGAACTGACCGACACGCCACGCCGGGTCGCCGAAGCATTCGCCGAGATGCTGACACCCGAGCCATGCAGTTGTACGACGTTCCCGAACGACGGCGGCTACGACGAGATGGTGATCGCCAGATCCATCCCGATGCACTCGTTGTGTGCCCATCACCTGCTCCCCTTCATCGGTGTGGCTCACGTCGCGTATCTGCCCGGCGAACGCATCGTCGGGCTGTCCAAACTGGCCCGGGTCGTCGACCACTTCTCGCGGCGTCTGCAGAACCAGGAGCGTCTGACCACCCAGGTCGCCGACTGGCTGGATGAGAACCTCGCCCCCAAGGGTGTCGGGGTACTCATCGAGGCCGAGCACCTCTGTATGTCGTTGCGCGGCATCCAGGCGACCGGAGCACGAACCGTCACCTCCGCCGTTCGGGGCAAACTGCGCGACGACCCGCGTACCCGCACCGAGTTCCTGACCCTCGCCCGCGGCACCTCGAGCCTCTGATCCACGCCCTCGAGACCCGCCGCCATGCCCGCGTGTCGTGCGCGACCACAACCAACTCCATCGACGGGTCAGTCGGCCTCGTCGATCAGCCCGACGTCGCCGTCGGTGCGACGGTAGATGACCGCCGCGCGGCCGGTGTCGGCACTGGTGAAGAAGAAGAACCCGTGACCCAGCAGCTCCATGCGGCTGACTGCGTCCTCCGGGGTCATCGGCATCATCGCGAATCGCTTGGACTTCACGATGCGCGGCACCTCGGGCTCGAGGTCCGCCCCATCGTCGACGTCGATCAGGTCGGGAGGGAGGTCGAGCTGCTTGTCGCCACGTCGCTTGCGCAGCTTGTCCTTGAGCTTCTTGAGCTGCGCCGAGATCTTGGTCGCCGCCTTGTCGATCGCCGAGTAGCCCTCGGCCGCCGCGACCTTGGCCCGCACGTGGTGGCCGTGACCCGACAGCGTGATCTCACACGAGATCTGATCGGCGATCCGGGGGTTG
Source organism: Acidimicrobiales bacterium (assembly GCA_035703405.1). Taxonomy (GTDB): domain Bacteria; phylum Actinomycetota; class Acidimicrobiia; order Acidimicrobiales; family Iamiaceae; genus JAFDWI01. The sequence continues at coordinate 8,016 of DASSYG010000355.1, forward strand.
GACGCCTGGGTGAACAACACTTCGGCCCGATCCATGTCCACCACCCGTCCCAGCCGTTCGACCTTGTCCTCGGTGAGCTGACGGAGCTTGTCGGGAATATCCATCCGCCGACCGTTGATGTGCATGTCCATGTCGATACCTCCGGTGAATCGGCCGACCCGCAGGCGAGACATCCGCCCGGAACCGTCTGTGCCGAGGGTTGCTGGATTCTCCTTCGATCCTAGGACCTCCGCGCGAAGCCGCGTTCCGGGAGACGGAGAACGCCCTGATGCAGGAGTCCGACGCCTGCGCACCGTCGTCTTTCGCCCGACCCGGCGTCGGGGCAAGCCCGCCGAGGGCGGGGATCACCCGGACGTGTCACGCCGCGACCGAGGTCAACCCCGGCGCCTCGACAACGACGAACTCTCGTGCGTCCTGGGCGTGCGGGCGACCACGACCCCGGTGACCGAGCGCGCGCCGCCCGCCCGCAGCACTTCGGCGGCCCGGGCGAGCGTCGCGCCCGTGGTGGCGACATCATCTACGAGCGCGACTCGACGACCGTCGACCGCCGCCGCGATCCCGCGCCTGGCGTCGAATCGAGGGCCTTCGAAGCGTTCGACGCGGTGACGGCCGGTCTGAGCCGGACCAGGCAACCTGACCAGACAACGCCGTGTGGGCACCCCCAACTTGCGGGCGAGGGCTCGAGCCAGAACTTCGGCCTGATCGAAACCCCGCTTTCGTCGACGTTTCGGTGCGGTCGGCGCCCAGGTGACCAGGTCGATACGGTCGTCGGCCAACTGCACGCTCAGTCGTTCGACCACGAAGGGTACGACCGCACGGCGGTTGTGGAACTTGAGTCGGGTCACCAGCGCGCGCCCGGTGCCTTCGTAGCAGGTCAGCGACCGGCACCGATCGAGCCCCGCCGGCGCGGGCAGGATCGGCGGAGCGCCGAGTGAGTCCACACACTGCGCGCACACACCCCTTGTTCGCGCAGCCGACCGCGACGTGTCATTTCCGCAGATCGGACACTCCGCATTGAACAGCATGATCCGCATTCTAGAAACGGGCAGTGACACCCGTCGGCGGCTCATTACGCTCGTCGATCCCACACGGATCCGGGCTCCGGGCGGGCGTGGCCGATCCCAACCGCGACTTTGCCCGGGTGTCACCATCCGGGGCGGGTCGAGCGTGCAATGACGCGCAGTCCCGACGTGACGGCGATCAGTAGCGGTAGTGGTCTGACTTGTAGGGACCCTCGACGGGGATGCCCAGATAATCGGCCTGGTCCTGACGCAACTCGGTCAGGTGCACACCCAACGCGTCGAGATGCAGCCTGGCGACCTTTTCGTCCAGCACCTTGGGCAGCACGTGCACGCCGAGCGGGTACGACTCGAGGTCGGTGTGCAGGGCGATCTGGGCGAGCACCTGGTTGGTGAAGCTGTTCGACATCACGAAACTCGGGTGGCCGGTGGCGCAGCCGAGGTTCAGCAGACGCCCTTCGGCGAGCACGATGACCGAGTGCCCGTCGGGAAACACGAACTCGTCGACCTGGGGCTTGATGTTGACCTGGGTGACGTCGCTCATGCGGTGCAGCCCGGCCATGTCGATCTCGTTGTCGAAGTGACCGATGTTGCCGACGATCGCCTGGTGCTTCATGCGCGCCATGTGCTCGGCGGTGATGATGTCCTTGTTGCCGGTAGTGGTGATGAAGATGTCGGCGGTCTCCAGCACGTCCTCGAGCGTGGCGACCTGGTAGCCGTCCATGGCGGCCTGCAGCGCACAGATCGGATCGACCTCGGCCACGATCACGCGGGCACCCTGGCCAAGCAGCGACTGACAACAGCCCTTGCCGACGTCGCCGTAGCCGGCCACGAAGGCGACCTTGCCACCGATCATCACGTCGGTCGCCCGGTTTATGCCGTCGATGAGCGAGTGCCGGCAGCCGTACAGATTGTCGAACTTGGACTTGGTGACCGAGTCGTTCACGTTGATCGCGGTGAACGCCAGCTCGCCGGCGTCGAACATCTGGTACAGCCGGTGCACCCCCGTGGTGGTCTCCTCGGACACGCCCTGGATGCCCGCGACGGCCTTGGTCCAACGGTCGGTCGACTCGGTGAGGCTCTTGGCCAGCAGACCGAGCACGACCTGCCATTCCTCGGCGTCGTCATCGGTGGGGGCCGGCACGGCACCGGCCGCTTCGTACTCCGCGCCCTTGTGCACCAACAACGTGGCGTCACCACCGTCGTCGAGGATCAGGCTCGGGCCGTCGGCGCCGGGCCAGCTCAGCGCCTTTTCAGTGCACCACCAGTACTCGGAGAGGGTCTCGCCCTTCCAGGCGAACACCGGCACGCCGCGTGGATTGTCGGCGGTCCCGTTCGGCCCGACGGCGACGGCCGCCGCGGCGTGGTCCTGGGTGGAGAAGATGTTGCAGGACGCCCAGCGCACCTGTGCACCGAG
>DASSYG010000256.1:0-9266 GCA_035703405.1 Acidimicrobiales bacterium
TCGACGATCAGATCGCGATGCTCGATGAGGCGAAGCGGCTCGGCATGTCCGTGGAGTACATCGAGCTGGGCAACGAGTTGTGGGACGTCCGATCGATCTACCCCGACGTGTACCCGTCGGGAACCGACTACGCGAAGGCGATGAACTCCTGGATTCCGGAGTTGCGCGAGCGGTTCGGAGACGTGCAGATCGCCGTGTCGGGCGCGGATCCCTCCGATGAGTTCTTCGCGAAGGTGTTCGGTGAGCGCTTCCAGACCTGGAACGACGAGGTCCTCGCCACCATCGAAGGCGCCGACGCACTCGCCATCCACCCTTACTGGACGCTGCCCGACCGGGTCGACCCCGGGTCCGATGTCGCCGCGACCCTCACCGCCGGCCTCGACGCCTGGACCGACTTCACCGAGACGACCCTCCCCGCGATTCCCGACGGGATGGGCGTGTGGTTGACCGAATGGAACCAGGCCGCCTGGGCTTCGGATGCCGGGACCCAGATCTGGGCCCAGGCCCTGTCGGTCGCCGCCGTGGCCATGCACCAGGCGGGCAATCCGCGCATCGAGATGTCACTGGTCCACAACATCGTCGACGGGGAACCCAACCCACACGATGCGGGGATCTCGACGACCTTTCCGGCGTTCACCGACGGTGCCGGTGGATCAGAGGTGTTGGCAAAGACCGCGCTCGGGCACGTGCTGCCGTTGTTGTTCGCTGCCGTTTCGCCAGGGTCGACGGTGCAGATCCTGAGCGTTCCCGACGGTCCGAGCATCGGCGCACGACCGGCGGTGGTCGCGCTGCAGATCTCCGGTGATGTGCCGGGAGCGGTGTTCGTGAACTCGAGCGACACGGCGGTCGAGGTTCGCCTCCCGGCCGGAATGCCGGGGAAATGGGCGCTCACCACACTGTCGGCGCGTGCGGATTCTCAGCCTGGCTGGGTCGCCGGGGATGCGCCCGACGTCGCCCGGTCGACTGCAACGGGGTCGGTGATGCTCCCGGCGTACTCGATCGCGCGCGCCGCCAAGCACTGAGAACACCGAAGCACCGGCAGTCGTCCAGGTCGGTGAAGTATTGTCCGGGATCACATCGCAAACAACTGTTTAGCCACCAGTGCCCGGGTCAGCACAGGTCTGGTCTGGGATCCAGCGACACGAATCATTGCATCGGCCATTGCATCGGCAGACCATTGCATCGGGAGAGCCATGGCCGAAGCGACCCACTCCTCATCGCCTCCCGCACCGGGACCGCTCAGCCGGCGGATCTCGAAGGCGGCCGCCCAGGTGCTCGCGCTCCTGTTGGTTGTGGTGATCACCACCGCGGACTATCTCACCGACCCGTACCTGGCGTTCTCGACGTTCTATCTGATCCCGGTCGCGATCATGGCCTGGTATTCGACCCGCGTGCGCGCACTCATCTTCAGCGTGCTCGTCACCGTGGCCGGTATCGGCGCGCGGGCGCTCGATCCGGGGGAAATCAGGCTCTCCATCATCGTCACAAACGGCTTGCTTCGTCAGGCCTTGTTCGTGTTCGCCGTGCTCCTGGTAGAGGCCGAACGCACAGCCAGGAACCACGTCGCGAAGCTTTCGACGACCGATCCACTCACCGGCATGTTGAACCGACGAGCGTTCACCGAACTGGGTAGAGACCACCTCCTCCAGGCGGCACGGCGGGGCACGCCGGTGACCCTCGTCTACACCGACCTCGACGACCTGAAGACGCGCAACGACGAGCAGGGACACGAGGCCGGCGATCGCATGATCACCGGCTTCGCCGATGCGATGATCGCCACGTTCCGCGAAACAGACCTGGTGACCCGTATCGGCGGCGACGAGTTCTGCTGCCTGCTCGCCGATACCGACGAAGCCGAAGCCGATGCCGTTCTCACCCGATTCGAATCGGTGCTCTCCCAGGTCGGGCCCCAGCCGGCTCATGCCTCGATGGGAGCGGTCACGACGGTTCCCACGACCCGGACATCGATCAGCGATCTCATCCACGAAGCCGATGTGCTCATGTACGAGGCAAAGCTCGCCGGCAAGGGACAACATCGGACCAGAACTCTTCATCGTCCGGAGGCGGACCTCGACGCGGGGACTGATGGCGGCTGATGCGCGCGGTCACTCTCCGGATCGTGATCGGTCACACGGCCGACCCGACGACCTACCGTGGTGGGAACGGCCAGCGAATGAGGAGACCTCGATGTCGGCCATCACTACCTGTCCCGCATGTGGGACCAAGAACCGTCTGCCCGACTCGGTGACGGGCCGACCGCGTTGTGCGAACTGCAAGGCCGATCTGGCCTGGTCGGTGGAGGCCGAAGACGCCACCTTCGACGATGCAACCGCCACCAAGCTCCCAGTGCTCGTGGACCTGTGGGCGCCATGGTGCGGTCCGTGTCGCATGGTTTCTCCCGCCGTGCAGCAGGTCGCCGAGCAACTCGCCGGCAAGCTCAAGGTCGTCAAGGTGAACGTCGACGAATCGCCACAGATCTCGCAGCGTTACCAGGTGCAGTCGATCCCGATGCTGCTCATCCTTCGCGAGGGCACACTCGTCGACGGACACATCGGTGCGATGTCGGCCGATCAGCTCGGCGACTGGGTCCGTACCGCGATCGGATGAGCGCGCCGCTACGAGCCGGTTACTCTCGCAGTTTGGCGAGCAGTCGCAGCAGCTCCAGGTACAGCCAGATCAGCGTGACCATCAATCCGAACGCGGCGTACCACTCCAGGTAGCGGGGGGCTTTCGCCTCCACGGCTCGCTCGACGAAGTCGAAGTCCAACAACAGGTTGAAGGCGGCGATGCCGACGACGACGAGGCTGAACACGATGCCGATCGGTCCGGCGGAGTACACCGCGGGGTTCTGCACCCCGAAGAACGACAGGATCCACGAGAGCAGATAGACACCCAGCACCGAGATGGTGGCGACGATGATGCCGGTCCGCAGCTTCTGGGTCACCCGGATCGTGCGGGTCACGAACAGCCCGAGCATCACGAGGAACACCGCGCCGGTCAGGAACAACGCCTGCAACACGATGCCGTCGTACTGCACGTTGAAGATCTTCGAGATCGCCCCCATCAACAGACCCTGGGCGATCACGTACAGGTTGGCCGTGTAGCGGGCGATCTTCGGCTTGAACACGGTGACGATCGCGAGCACGAGACCGACGATCCAGGCCGGCCACAGCCAACCCGGGATCTTCGTGGACTGCACGACGGTCTCTCCGGCAAGGTCGGTCGTCGTGACGATCTGCACGGCGTTCCAGCCGAAGAACGCCGCGATGAACAGCACCGCCGCCAGAAACAACGTCGCGGACGCGACGCCACCGACGCGCATGACGTCCTCGTCGACGGCAGCAGCCCCACTGGGCGGCGCCCCGATACCGAATGAATCGGAGGCGAATGGTTCGGGTTCGGAACCGGTCGTCGGGGCCGGCGGCTGGCCGGCACCTGACGCCGTGGCGGTCGGGGTTGCGGTGCGGGGCGCGTACCCGGCCCGGGCAGAGGTCTCGGCCTCGCGGGCGAAGATCTTCTCCTGCAACACAGGATTCGAGGATGGCATGGTCATCATTCTGGCCGATTCAGCCAGTTTCGACGACTCGAAGATATCGGGGCGAGAGGTGTGACCGAGTGTTGATCGGATCACACCTCTCACCACTGCCGAGGCCCCCTCCCTGCCTCAGATCACGAGCGCGTCAAAGCGCCGACGCGCCTGGTTCAGGCCGTCTTGCCGATGCGGACCTTCCAGACCTCGGGGCCTTCTTCTTGGTAATCCCAGCTGAACCTGCCGGTGTACTCGGCGTCGAACTGGTAGTAGAGCGGCTTGGGGTCGTGGTCGTTGACCAGGACGAACGCCTCACCGGCGCCCAGGCCGTGGTAGTTCTCGAAGATCAGTTCGTGTCGACGCATCGGTATCTCGTTGCGGACGTCGAGCTCTTGGTCAGCCATCAGGTCACTCCAGTGTTCGTGGTTGCGGGAACAGTCGTGTGCTGCCGGCCGATCTCGGCCGGCTCCTCGGGCAGCTTGGCCAGGTAGTGCATGACTCCGTTGACCCGCCGGGCACCTTCGAGGTCGTCGTCTTTGAGCGCCCACCACGCCTTGGCGGCCAGTCGATTGGCGGCCGCGGGGTACCCGGCTTCGCCGAGAAGGCGGAGGGACTTCGAGAACAACACCACCAGGTCGCGGTCGGCCGATGGCGCTGCGTTCGGGCCCAGAGGCGCGGTGGGTTCGGTCACGTTCGGCCTTGCTGCTGCACGGCGCCGACCCTAGAGCAATAATTCTGTTGATTGCCAGAAGAACCTAGTGTGGCGTCCGACACGTCGACCCCCGTGATGCCGTCCGAAGGGTCGTCGCCGTAGGCTCGGATCCCGAGGCGTCGGAGCCGACCGCTCGCGCCTCGCCTGTGAACCCATGACCACACCGCCCGCCGCCGCCTCGCCGTCCACGACCGCTTCACGAGCGGAAGGACCACCGGTGCTCACGTGCCGTGGGCGTAGCCTCGACACGTCGCGGCCGCTGGTGATGGCCGTCGTGAACGCCACACCCGATTCGTTCTCGGACCGCGAGCGCCTCACGACCACCTCGGCGCGCGCTGCCCGGTGTCTGGCGTTGCTCGACGCCGGTGCCGACATCCTCGATCTCGGCGGCCAGTCCGGCATCACCGGAGTGCCCGAGATCTCCGAGGACGAAGAGGCCTCTCGGGTCGTCCCCCTCGTCGAGGCGGTCATCGCTGCACGAGGAGACACGATCGTCTCGGTCGACACGTACCGTCCAGAGGTGACCCGGGCGGTGATCGGCGCCGGGGCCGCCATCATCAACGACGTCTCCGGACTGGCGCACCCCGAACTCGTCGAGCTGTGCGCGTCGGTGAATTGTGGCCTGGTCGTGATGCACACCCGGGTCGCTCCCAAACACAAGTTGCTCGATCCGGACCTCTACGACGACGTGACCGGCGACGTCACCGAGATGCTCACCGAACGGATCGCCGTCGCAGTTGAGCGTGGGCTCGACCCCAACACGGTCATCGTCGACCCGGGCATCGACTACGCCAAGACCCCGTACCAGTCCGTCGAGGTCCTCCGACACGCCGAGCGGGTCACCGCATTGGGTCGACCAGTGCTCTGGGCGCTGTCACGCAAGGATTTCATCGGCGCGATCACGGGACGCCAACCTGCCGATCGCCTGCCAGGCACGCTCGCGGCGATCGGATTCATCGGCAACATCCCGGGAGCGATCTTCCGCGTCCATGACGTCGCCGAAACCGTCGCCTTCCTCGCCGTGCAGCGTGCCCTCCTCGAGGGAGACATCCTCGCCCCCGACAGCCATCTCGCCCTCGACAAGCGGCGGGAACGATGACGATCACGCCGCTGGAGACCGTCGACGCCGATTCACTCGCCGCGGCGAAGGGAACGACGACGCTGGCGGTGTGTCTGCCCGCGCACGACGAGGCCGCCACGATCGGGCTCATCATCGACGCCCTGCGTGCCGAACTGGTCGTGGCGGCACCCCTGATCGACCAGATCGTCGTCCTCGACGACGCATCGCAAGACGCGACCGCCGAGGTCGCCACTGCCGCGGGTGCCACGGTGTTGTCCAGCGCATCGGTACTCCCCCGCGCCGGCACGCGTCGCGGCAAGGGCGAAGCGATGTGGAAGTCGCTCGCCGGGATCGACGCGGACATCATCGCCTGGGTCGACGCCGACCTCGTCGACTTCGACACCGGGTTCGTCACCCGCCTCGTCCGCCCCCTACTGGAAGACCCCGCGTGTGTCTTCGTCAAAGGTCACTACGCCCGTCCGGTCGGGGCCGAGGGGCTGCCCGGTGGTCGGGTCACCGAACTCGTGGCCCGACCGGCGCTGTCGCTGTATCACCCGAATCTCACGGTCTTCCCCCAGCCGCTCTCGGGAGAGATCGCGGCGCGCCGGAGTGCGCTCAGGGCGCTGCCGTTCGCTTCGGGCTATGGCGTCGACGTCGGCCTGCTCATCGACGTCGTGGCGCGCTTTGGACTCGAACGCGTCGTCCGGGCCGACCTGGGGGTGCGCATCCACCGCAATCGCCCCCTCGCCGAGCTCACCCCACAGGCGTTCGAGGTGCTCCATGCGATCCTGCGCCGGGCCGGCATCGCGTTGCCGGTCGACCCACTCCTGTTCGATGCCGAAGGGACGCTGATGACCACCAACGTCGACGAACGGCCCGCACTCGACGCCCTCCCCGATGAGTGGCGCTGAGTCCTGGCGATGAGCGACACCCCCGCCGACGCCACCGGATGCCACGAATGGCCATGCTCGGTCCATGGTCGGGTCCCGGGTCGGTTGCCGTCGGTAATAGGGTGATCACGCTCAGTCGACGATCTCCGAGGACCGAACACCGTGGCGCTACCCGAACACATCGACGCTTCGCTGAGCTTCGATGACGCGAAAGGGGCCCTCGGCGAGTGGAGCCCGCAACTCGCCGAGCACTACTACAACGCGACGATCACCTACTTCGACCGTTTGACCGACGAGGTCTGGCTGTTCGGCGTGAAACCCGACGACGGCCCGGTGTCGTTCGTTCCCGGCACCTATGCCTCGCTCGGTCTGGGCTACTGGGAGCCACGCTGCGACGATGCGCTCGAGGCCGACATCGACACCAAGTGGTCCAAGTTGGTGCGACGTTCCTATTCGGTGTCGACGCCGATGTTCACCAGCGACGACTACCACGCCGATCACGGCACCGCCGATCTGGCGCGCTGTGAGGATCTCGACGACATCGAGATCTACGCGGTGCTCGTGCGTCCCGAGGACGACTTCGTACCCGGCCTGACCCCGCGCTTGGCGCTCAAGGACGTCGGCGACCGGTTGTTCATGGGGCGCAAGATGGCCGGGCGCTACACCGCGGCGGCGGTCAGCGATCCCACCGAACCGCTGGTGTTCTTGTCGACCGGTACCGGCGAGGCTCCGAACCTCGCCATGATCGTCGAGCTGCTCCGCACCGGCCACACGGGGCCGATCGTGTCGGTGGTCACCGCCCGGCACTGGTCGGACCTGGTGTACCACGACAAGAACCTCGCCCTCGCCGAACGGTTCGCCAACTACACCTATCTGGCGATCCCGACCCGGGAACCCGACGTGGAAAAGCGCTACATCCAGGACGTCGTGCGCACCGAGTTCACACCCGAAGGGCTCGGCATCGAACTCGACCCGGAAGCGGTGCGGGTGTTCGTGTGCGGCAACCCCGACATGATCGGGCTGCCCGACGAGTCCGGCGACGAGCCGGTCTACCCCAAGACCACCGGCGTGGTCGAGCTGTTGGTCGAACGCGGTTTCAGACTCGACAAGCGACGCGACCCGGGCAACATCCACTTCGAAGAGTTCTGGTAGACCGTGCAGCTCCGCTCCCGATCGTCGCGTTGGTCGCTGTGGTCGCAGGACTCGATCCTGTCGATCGGATCAAAGGGATCGATCCTGTCGATCGGAAGCGTCGGCTCGGTGGCCTCGCTCGGCAGCATCGGCTCGTTCGCGTCGCTTCTGTCGATCGGCTCGTTTCTGTCGTTTGCCTCGGTGATGTCCGACCGATCCCGCCTCGCGGTGATGTCCTCACGTACTCGCCGGACGATCCTGCGGGCGCTGCGGTGAGCCTGGTCGATGGTTCTGGTTCGGTGTCCGCCGGGGCGGGAGTAGCGTGACCCTGCGGAACCAACCGACTGTCGAGCGGAGTGACCATGGGGAACGAATCCGGCGATGACCGTTACACGCTGATCTCGGCCGACACCCACGCCGGGGGCAGTCACGCGCAGTACCGCGACTACCTCGACCCGGCCTATGTGGACGAGTTCGACGCGTGGCGGGGCAAGTACCGCAACCCCTACAACGATCTGGGCGACGACCGTCGGCTGCGCAACTGGGACGACGACATGCGCAACGCCCAACAGGACGCCGATGGCGTGTCGGGCGAGGTCGTCTTTCCCAACACGGTGCCGCCGTTCTTTCCCACCTTCGTGCTTTTCGCACCCCCGCCCAAGCCTGCGGACTACGCCAGACGTCACGCCGGCATCCAGGCACACAACCGCTGGCTTGTCGACTTCTGCGGACGTTTCCCCAGCCGTCGCGCCGGCATCGGACAGATCTTCCTCAACGACCTCGACGACGCCATCGCCGACGTCCGTTGGATCGCCGAGCACGGACTACGCGGCGGCATCCTGCTACCGAACGTCGCCCCCGACATCGACTGGATCGCCCCGATCTTCGACCCGTCCTATGATCGACTGTGGGCGGCGTGTGAAGACCTCGAGATACCGGTCAACATCCACGGCGGGACCGGTTTCCCCAGCTATGGACGTGACCCGGCGGCGATGCTCTACATGCTGTCGGAGGTGTCGTACTTCTCGCGGCGCCCGCTGATCCTGATGCTCCTGTCGGGCGTGTTCGAACGGTTCCCCCGCCTGAAGGTCGTGGTCACCGAACAGGGAACCGGCTGGATCCCCGGAGTGCTGGCCAACCTGGACCACACCATCACCCAGATCCGCGACACCGGCGCGATCGGCGAACTGCGCTTCGCCCCTGAAGTCGTGTTGCCCCGCACCGCAACCGAGTACTTCGCCACGAACGTCTGGTTCGGGGCGAGCTTCCCGCGACGGTCCGACATCGACGCCGTGCGTTCGACCATCGGGATCGACCATCTCATGTGGGGCAGCGACTACCCCCACGATGAGGGCACCTATCCGTTCACGACCGAGGCGCTCCGCCAGGTCTTCTCGGATTGGGACGAAGCCGATGTCCGGCGGGTGACCGCCGAGAACGCGGCGAAGCTCTATGGGTTCGACCTGGCGGCTCTCGAGCCGCACGCCGCGGTCCACGGGCCGCGGGTCGCCGATGTGGCCCGCCCGCTCACCGCATTGCCCGACGGTGCCAACGAAGCGCTCCTCGCCAACTCCTGAAGCGATTCGTGGTCGGCGTCAGTGAAGTATTTGGAGAAGAGCGATCGTCGCGGTGTTTGCGGTGATGACCAGCCCGATCAACCAGTAGGCCTGGTTGCGCATGGCCTCGTGTAACCCGACGATCTCCGTTCTGACACCGGAAATCTCGGTACGAACCTCGCCGCGCAACTCGCTCATCTCGCCGCGAAGGTCCTCCCCAAGTGACCTCATCTCGCCGCGCAGCCCGCCCTGCAGGTCGCTCATCTCGCCGCGCAGACCATCCCGCAGCTCACTCATCTCGCCGCGCAGACCATCCCGCAGCTCACTCATCTCGCCGCGAAGACCCTCCCGCAGCTCACTCGTCTCGCCGCTCAGCCCAACCCGCGGC
>DASSYG010000288.1:0-4284 GCA_035703405.1 Acidimicrobiales bacterium
TAGGGCATGAGCAACACCACCACCGATCCCTACCTCTGGCTCGAGGACGTCACCGGCGAGAAGCAACTCGACTGGGTGCGCGCCCGCAACGACCGCACGGTCGACGCCTACACCCGCACCGACGACTTCACGACGCTGGAATCCCGGATTCGGGAGATCCTCGACACCGACGCACGCATCCCCTACGCCCGACGCCGCGGCCGGTACCTGTACAACTACTGGCGCGACGCCGAGCACGTACGCGGCCTGTGGCGACGCACCACCCTCGACCAGTACGTCCTCGACGACCCCGAGTGGGACGTCCTCGTCGATCTCGACGCCCTGGCTGCGGAAGAGGGCGAAAACTGGGTGTGGTCGGGAGCTCAGGTTCTACGACCCGACCAGAACCGTGCGCTCATCAGCCTGTCGCGCGGCGGTGCCGACGCAACCGTCATCCGCGAGTTCGATCTGGTCACACGACGGTTCGTGTCGGGTACCGACAGTTTCGAACTTCCCGAGGCGAAAACCGACATCAGCTGGATCGACGTCGACACAGTCTTCGTCGGAACGGATTTCGGCGCCGGATCCCTGACCGATTCTGGCTACCCGAGGATCGCGAAGCGCTGGCGACGTGGAACACCGATCGCCGACGCCGAGACGGTGTTCGAGGGAGAAACCACCGACGTAGCCGTCGGCGCCGGCTACGACAACACTCCCGGATACGAACGCAGCTTCGTCGACCGCGCCATCGACTTCTACGCCGCGTACCAGTACGAACTGAAGCCCGACGGCACCCTGGTCAAGCTCGACGTACCGGACGACGCGCGGGTGAGCGTGTATCGCGACCACATGCTCGTCCGGCCCCGGTCCGGGTGGCTGGGCCATCCGGCGGGCTCCCTGCTCGCGACCGACTACCCGTCGTTCCTCGAGGGCTCGCGAGACATGACGGTGCTGTTCACTCCCGACGAGCACACGTCGCTCGAGCAGTACACCTGGACGCAGAACCATCTGTTGATGGTGACCTTGCGCGACGTCCAGACCCGCATGCGCGTGCTCACTCCGGGACCCGACGGGTGGACCGACGAGGAACTCGATGGACTCCCGGATGCCACGACGACGTCGGTCATCGACGTCGACCCGCGCGAGGGCGACGATTTCTTCCTCAACTCGAGCGGCTTCACGACCCCTGCAACCCTGTTGTCGGGCACGGTCGGGCAACGGCTCGAGGCCATCAAGCAGGCGCCGTCGTTCTTCGACTCCGGCGACATCACCGTCACGCAGCATTTCGCGACCTCCGACGACGGCACTCAGGTCCCCTACTTCGTCGTCGGCAGCAATAGGGACACGGCGTCGCCGACGCTGTTGTACGGGTACGGCGGATTCGAGAATTCGATGGTGCCGGCATACAGCGGCGGCGTGGGACGGGCGTGGCTCGAACGCGGAAACACCTATGTGATCGCGAACATCCGCGGTGGCGGTGAGTACGGCCCCACCTGGCACACGCAAGCATTGAAAGGGAACCGCCACAAGGTGTTCGAGGACTTCGCCGCGGTCGCGAAGGATCTTGTTGCGCGGGGCATCACGACGACCGAACAACTCGGGGTCCAGGGCGGAAGCAACGGTGGCCTGCTGATGGGAGTGATGCTCACCCGATATCCGCAGTTGTTCGGCGCGATCGTGTGTCAGGTGCCGCTGCTCGACATGTTGCGTTACCACCTGCTGCTCGCCGGAGCGTCGTGGATGGCGGAGTACGGCGACCCCGACAACCCCGATGAGTGGAGGTTCCTGTCGGAGTATTCGCCGTATCAGAACACCGATCCCGACGTGGCCTACCCACCGATCCTGATCACGACGTCCACCCGCGACGACCGTGTGCATCCCGGGCATGCTCGCAAGATGGTGGCGCTCCTCGAGGAGCAGGGCCACGAAGTCTGGTACTACGAGAACATCGAGGGTGGGCACGGCGGCGCCGCAGACAACGCGCAGGCGGCGTTCAAATCGGCGCTGACCTTCACTTTCCTGGCCGAGAAGCTGTAGGGATGAAGTGTGGATCCGAGTCCGGTTGCTCGGATCCACACTGTGGATCTCAGAGTCTCAGCGGTCGCGCAGCCACGCCACGACCCGCTCGACCGTGTCGTCGTTGTCGCGGATCCAGCCGTTGTGACCGAGCGACCGACCCAGATGCCACGTGGTGACGTCGGCCGCGGGCAGCTTCTCGAGCAGATGCCGAGCCGAGGCGACCGGCGTCAAATCGTCACCCTCGACCGTGATCGAGAGAATCGGAATATTCAGCCGAGCGAGACGCTCCTCGTAGTCGATATCGGCCCTGGCCGGCTCGAACCGGCCACTACGGGCGAGCCTCGCCCAGTCCGAGATCAAGGGACGCGACTGCCGTCCGAAGCCCGCTACACCGAACCGGTCGCCGGGCCAGAATCCGGCGACGCTCGCGGTGAGCGACATCGCCGTCGAGCCGAACAGGAGCCCTGGCCCGCGCGCCCCGGGGAAATGGCGGTAGTACGGGGTGCCGGAGGCCACGAGCACAAGCCCACCGAGGCGACCACGAATACGCGCGGCGTACAGCGCGCCCAGCTGACCGCCCATCGAATGCCCGAGTAGGTACGGGGTGGAGTCGGGGAATCGTTCACGCACGACCTCGAACATCGCGGGGAAATGCACCGCGACGATGGCCTGGTAGCCGTAGGTGCTGTCGGGTCCGGGCTTCGGGCGGCTGTCGCCCTGACCGGCGAGCTCGCAGATCGCGGCGTCGAATCCGTGTTCGGCGAGGGCGTGCGCGAACGGTTCGTAGTACCCCGCCGGGATCCCGAGGCCCGGGACGATCACTACGACGGTCCGCGACGAGTCGAGTCGGCTCTCGTGGTCGTGATCCGGTCCCGGGAACAAGCGGACCGCGGTCGTCGTGCTGTCGGGAAGCTGGATCGGTACGGTCTCCACCAATTCAGACTAGGCCCGAATCGCCCTCCTGGTCAGCAGACCGAGGTGCGGGGGCTCCGTATCCTGCGGCGTCGAGGGTGGTCTCGGTGAGCGATCGTCCCAGGGCGATCATGTCGACGGCCTTGTGGAAATCGAGGCTGCGGCACGCGGTGCGGGGGACCTCGACCAGTACATCCGGCGGATACGCCGCGAGTTGGTGGCGAGCGAGAGCCGACTGCATGATGTCCAGCGAACGGTTCATCACTGCAACCCGGCTGAACTTCGGAGCCGCGATCTCCTCGTTGCCGTCCTGGATGCCGGCGTCAGCGTCGTCTGCCGGGTCGGCGTCGGTGTCGTCTGCCGGGTCCGTGTCGATGTCTTCGCGGCCGAGTTGTTCGTCGGTCGCTCCTGCACCGAACCGGCCGACGACCGAGCGAACGATGTCGCTGTCGAGCAGCAGCGATGCAGACCGCCGGAAGCGTCCGACCCATTCTTCCGCCGGCTGCGGTTCCGCACTCGCGTTCTCCGGCGCGTGTGTACGACCGCGTTCCTCGGCGCCGAGGCTGATCCCGATCGTCAGATCGGACGAGACACCGACCGTCGGAGCCACCGGCAGCGGAGTGAGCGTGCCACCGTCGGTGAGGACACGGCCGTTGAGGACGTACGGCGTGATGACACCGGGGATCGCGATCGACGCGCGGATCGCAACGTCGACCGGTCCCCGCTGGAACCACACCGGGCGACCTGCCGCCAGGTCGGTCGCCACAGCTGTGAACGGGATCGGGAGATCTTCGATGACGACATCCCCGATGAGATCGCGAACTTTGTTGAGGACCTTCTCCGCGTGGATGACACCCGGGGACGTGACCGACACGTCCAACAGCCGGACGACATCGAGTTGGGTCAGGCTCTCCGCCCACTGGGTGTATTCGTCGAGTTTTCCCGCGGCGTAGACCCCGCCGACAAGGGCGCCCATCGACGAGCCGGCTATGCCCACGATCTCGAATCCTCGCTCCTCCAGAACCTGGATCGCGCCGATGTGGGCATAGCCTCGCGCGCCCCCGCTACCGAGGGCGAGGGCAACACGCATCCGATCGGCCATGGTCCGATGGTGCCATGGTCGGGTGATCTCCCGCGCGACAGGGACTCCACCTGCAATACCCGGCGCAGCGGGTTCGCCGGAGATATCCTGACACCATGATCAGGCTGCTTGCCACCACAGTTGTTGCGTTGATCGCCAATGCGATTGCTTTGATCGTCGGAGCTTGGATCCTCCCCGGCATGACACTCAGTTCATTCGCGTTCGTCATCGCCGTCGTGATCTTCACTGTCGCCACGGTTCTCCTCGACCCCTTGATCCGGCAGGTTGCGATG
>DASSYG010000323.1:0-11826 GCA_035703405.1 Acidimicrobiales bacterium
GAAGCGGGACGTCTCGTGATGGGTCCGTGGTACATCCTCATGGACGAGTTCGGGGTGTCGGGCGAGACCATCGTGCGCAACCTCGCCCGGGGTATCGACCGGGCCGAGGACTTCGGCGGCGCGATGGACGTGGGGTATCTGCCCGACATGTTTGGCCACATCGCCCAGATGCCCCAGATCCTCGAGCGTTTCGGATTCCGCGACACCGTCGTGTGGCGTGGGGTTCCCGAGTCGTGCACGTCCTCCGCTTCGTTCGCGTGGACCGCACCGAACGGGTCATCTGTCGTCGCACAGTTCCTGCCCCGCGGCTACGGCAACGGGGTGGGTCTGCCTCCTGACGCCGCGTCGCTGGTTCGCCGGGTCGAGCTGTTCTGTGCCCAGACGCAGAAGGCCTCCGGAGGCGACGGCGACCCGGTGCTGTGGATGCACGGGACCGATCACCGGCATCCGATCCCGGCCCTGCCGGCCATGATCGCCGAGGCGAACGCCGCCCAGGACGACTGGCATTTCGAGATCTCGACGTTGCCGGCCTATATCGCGGCGCAACGGGCACGGACCGAACCGGGTGCGACCTGGACGGGTGAGTTGCGGTCGGGGGCGAGGGCGAACCTGCTGATGGGGGTTGCCTCGAACCGGGTGGACGTGAAGCAGGCCGCGGCGCGGGCCGAGCGAGGGATCGAACGGATCGCCGAGCCGTTGACGGCCCTGTTCCGGAGTGCAGCCGACTGGCCGACGGCGTTCCTCGATCAGGCGTGGCGTCAGATGCTGCTGAACTCGGCGCACGATTCGATCTGTGCGTGTTCCCACGACGACGTTGTGCTCGCGGTGCGAGACCGGTTCGCCGAGGCCGAAGCGATCGCGGAGGGGTTGACCGAACGGGCGAAGATCGCCGCGTACCTGCACGCCGCTCCGGCGATCGACCATGCCGCGCCGATGTCCGCGGTGATCATGAACCCCTCCGCGCGGCGTCGTTCGGGACTCGTGGAGCTCTCGGTGCCGCCGGGCGCGCAGCTCGAGGGCGCCCAGGAACTGTGGGAGTTCCCGGCCCGGCTGCCTTTCGTCACCCGCCCGGCATCACTTGCCCAGGAATGGGTCGAGGTGGTCGTCGACCAGATCGGCGACGTCCACGACGCGACGGTGACGCGCACCGCCGAGGGGGCCGATGTCGATTTTCTGGTCGATCCGCGCCGCTTCGGTCTGTTCGACCCAACCGAGGTCCTGGCCGAGCTCGGCCAGATCGCGGACCGTTCGCCTGACGCGTCGGTGCGTTTCTTCTACGTGGGTACTGGTGAACACCACGTGTTGGCCCACGTCGACGACGTGCCTGGTTTCGGCTGGTCGATCTGGGAACCCGCGCCGGTCGGCGGCGCGGTCAGCGTCGACGACGACGGACGAGGTATGACCAACGGTGCGGTCACCGTGCGGGTCGCCGACGATGGCTCATTTGCGATCAACGGGCACGAGGGGTTGGGACTGCTGGTCGATGACGGCGACCGGGGCGACACCTACAACTTCTGCGCGGTGGGCGACGGTGCCGGTATCGAAGGGCTCGACGACGTCAGCGTGGTGGTGACCGAATCGGGTCCCCTGCGGGCACGTCTGGCAGTGACCGGCACGGCCCGGTGGCCCGAGCGCGCGTTCGGAGACTCCCGGGTCGGCGAGGTGGCCACCAAGGTCGAGACCGAACTGGAGCTCCAGGTCGGCCAGCGGGTCGTGCACGTGACGGTCGCGTTCGACAACATGAGCCGTGACCACCGGTTGCGCGCCCATTTCCCCTTGCCGAGCCCGGCGGAGCAGTCAGAGGCCGAGTGCGCGTTCGCCGTGGTGACCCGCGGCCTCGATGCGGAAGGCGGCCCGTCGGAGCCGGCGTTGGCAACCTATCCGAGTCGACGGTTCGTCTCCGCTGGTGGGTTGAGCGTCGTGCACGAGGGACTGTGTGAGTACGAACTCGTCGACATCGACGGCGCCGACGACGACCGGGCTGCGCACACCCTGGCCGTGACCCTGCTGCGGGCGACCGGAATGTTGTCGGCTCCGCCAATGCCGTCACGGCCGCTGCCCGCGGGCCCGTTCGACCCGGCCGAGGCCGCGCAGCTCCAAGGGCCGCTGAAGATGCGCTACGCGGTGCACGTCGGTGACGCCGACCCCTATGAGTTGGTCGACGAGGCGTTCCTGCCGCTCGTCGTCGCCGGTACCGGAACCGCGGGCGACACTGTCGACGAGCGAGTGCCAGGCGACAGCGATGCCCCCCGGGCCGCGTCGATGCTGGCCGTCTCTGGCGCCGAGGTGTCCGCGCTCTACCGCCTCCAAGACGACCCCGATGTGCTCGTGCTGCGGCTGTTCAACCCGTCGTCGACTTCGGTGACCGTGACCGTGGACGGTCGAACCGGAATCCTTGTCGACCTGCGTGGCGATGGCGACGAGCCCTTCGACGGCAGGTACGAACTCGACCCCTGGGCGATCCAGACCATCCACCTCGACCCCGAGCCGGCCGTGCGTTAGTCCTCGGTCGCTAACAGACCGCTTGCTCAGCCGGGGATGTCACGCCGGGAGAACACCGGTGCGGCGGCGGCCACGGCGACCACTCCGACGGCTGGCATCGTCCACACCAACCACGGCAGGGCCGGCCCGAGCGGACCGCCGGTGGTGGCGGCATGGAACGGGCTGATCCATCGCAGCCATTGAAGTGCATCGACCAACTGTGCGGCGAGAAAGGCCACGTAGGAGGCCGCCGCGATGGCGGCGGGCACACCGACCGCGAGTGAGCGTCGGCCCGTCGCCGCGGCGACGGCAACGGCCAGCAGCCCGAACTCGCAGCCGATGAACCACTGGGTGAGTGCCGCGAAGCCTGCGGCTCGCAGCGTCACGTCCATTCCGAAGATCGGCGAGACGATTGCCAGGGTCACTGCGAGCACCAGGCCGAGCACACCGACGCCGACGACCAGACCGCCGGCTTTGTGGACCAGGACACGACTCCGCGGGATCGGCATCGTGAGGATCATCTCGAGGGTGCCCGCCTCCTCCTCACCGGCGACCAGACGTGACCCGCGACCGACCGCATAGACGATGAACATGACGGGCAACACGACGCTGAACAGCTCCGCGTTCAGAAAGCCCGCTCCGGTGTTCATCCCCTGCACGTTGAACGCTTCGAGCAATTCGGACGGATAGTTCTCGAGCACGGCGTTGATGTCGGCGTCCGAGAACGACGGCCAGATCGCCGCCATCGCCAGGATGGTCGCGGCGACACCGATCCCCCACCCGAGCAGTCCGCGTCGCTGATCCCAGAGCGACTTGGTGAACACGTTCGCGCCCATGTCAGCTCTCGTCGCCGTAGTAGCTGAGGAACAGATCCGCGAGGTCGACCTCGGCCGAAACGAACCGTTCGACACTCAACGGGGCCATCCGTTCGAGCACGTCGGCCATCGACCCCTCCACGGTGAACGACGTGGTGCCGCCGACGTTGCGCACCTCACGCACCGACTCCAGCCCTTCGAGCGCGGCGACCGCACGATCGGATCGATCCTCGAGGGTCACTTCGACGTGATGCCGGGCGGCGGCGCGCAGTTCGTCGACCCCGGCGTTCATGACCAGCCGCCCGTCACGCACGATCGCCACCCGGTCGGCCAGCGCCTGCACCTCGCTCAGCACATGGGACGACAGGAACACCGTGTTGCCCGCGTCACGATAGTCACGCACCACGTCGATGAACTCGCGCTGCATGAGCGGATCGAGTCCCTGAGTGGGCTCATCCAGCAACACCAGTGGCGGACGATGCATGAACGCCTGCACGAGCCCGACCTTCTGGCGGTTGCCGTGAGAGAGCGACCCGAACACCTTGTCGGTTCTCAGACCGAACCGCTCGATCAACGACTGTGTCTCGGCCGAATCGACGCCACCGCGCAACCGCGCCAGGTGGTCCAGGTACGCACCCGCGGTCAGATGCTTGTCGGCGACGAAGTCACCCGGCAGATACCCGATGTCGCGGTGCAGGGCCAGGCGGTCTGACACGATGTCGTGTCCGAGGACCTGCGCCGAACCGGATGTGGGTTGCAACAGGCCGACGAGCAGGCGAATGAGCGTGCTCTTGCCTGCACCGTTGGGCCCGAGGAATCCGAACACCACACCGGCAGGCACCTCGAGGTCGACCCCGTCGAGAGCGACCAGGTCTCCGTAGTGCTTCGCCAGCCCTATCGTGCTGATAGCGACGTCGGTCACCGCATCGACTCCAAGAGGCTGGCGAGTTCACGGGGGCGATTGCCGGGCGAGTGTAGCCACACGCGGTCGGCCATCCCCGGGACCACGCAGTGGAGCAATCCCAACGAAGCGACCTCCAACCCACGTGCTGGTTGACGCACAGACTCCGGGACGTTGATCATGTCGACCCTGAGGGAAACGAAACAGCCGAGTCCGCACCAGAAGCAGGGCGGTTCACCTGACCGCAGCCGTCAGTCGTTGGGGTCGGAGTGTTCGGCGATCTCGCGTTCGGTGCGCTCGTCGAGTTCCCGCTTCGCTTCGCGTGAACGCTCTTCGACCTCTTTGCGAGCACGCTTGGCTTGTTCCTCGACCCGCTTGAGCGCCTCCCGAGTCCGTTCCTCGATCTCCTTGCGCGCCTTGCGGGCACGCTCCTCCGCGTCGCGGCGCGCCTCACGTAACGCGTCTCGCCTGGCCTGGCGTTCTTCCTTCGACAAGAGCTCGCCACGGTTCAGTTTCTCGACCGCGCGTTCCACCCGCTCGGAACGCTCCGCCCTCGCACGGTCGCGCACCGCGGCGTCGTGATCGTCAGTGCCCGCGGGCTCCACACTCCACAGCGTCACCCGGCCGATGTCCCGCAGGTTCTTCTTGCGCAAGGATCGCCAGTGCAACTCGGGGTCGTCCGCGATCAACTCGTGCAGTTCGTCTGACACGACGACACTGCCCGGGAAAGCGATGTTGACCACCCGCGATGCCCGGTTCACGACCGGACCGAAACAATCACCTTCACGTTGCAGGACCGGGCCCCAACTCAACCCGACCCGCACATCGGACAACTCGTCGTCGTCTCGGTAGGTGGCAGCGAGCCGCATGCCGACCTCCACAGCGCGGCGCGGATCGTCCACGCTGAACATCACCTCGTCACCGATCATCTTGATGACTCGGCCACCCAGGCCGGCGACGATGTCGTATGCGATCCGCTCGAAACGGTCGAGCACTTCGGCCAAGTCGGTCGCCGAGATCTGCTGTGCGAGTGATGTGAAACCCACCAGATCGGCGAAGCCCACAGCCAGGGTCGTGCTCGTCTCGGGTCCGCCATGGAGCAGACGGTTCCGCGCTCCGGCCTGCATGTGCCGCTGCCACACATACTCCAACAACCGCGGCACCGCCTCGACCACCATCACCGAGGCCAGGGTCGTCGGATCATCGAGCAACACCGCCGCGACCCGGCGCCGCACCTCCGGATCGACTTCGGGAACCTCGTCCAGATCGGTGGCCACGTCGGGGGCATCGATCGCCGGCAACTCCAGGGTGGCTGCGTCCTGTGACGGCTTCCAGGTCTCGGCCTCGGCCTCGTCGTCATGGCCATCGGCCCGCTCGGCGGCGACCTGCATCGCGATCGCCTCGGTCAGATCCGCGGAGCGTTGCATCAACAGCTCCACCTGGGCGGCAGCGAACCGGGCCATCGCCTGGCCTGCGACCCGGGTGATCTGCACCAGGAGCTCGGGATCGGTCGCGCCGGTGTCGATCAGGCCGGCGAGGACGCCCAGGATCTCGACGTCTGCGTCGGTGAAGAAGACCTCGTCCACCGGCGGATCGGGAAAGCCGAGCGACCGCCACAACTCGGTCGTGCGCACCGGATCGAGCGGGGTGACCGCGAGCATCTGCTCGGTGGTCATGCGCGGCTCGTGTTCGAAGACCAACCGTTCGATCGCGAGGAGCACCAGTGTGCCCTCTTCGGCCGCGGCGTCGATGTCGGCGTCACTCACCCCGTACTGCTCGAGCAGGCCTCGCACCGTCTCCACTTCGCCTCGCGAGCTCACGAGCCGCCCCGTGACGGACCGATCTGCAGTCCCGAGATCCGCGACCCGCCCGTCGTCACCTTCTCTTCGAGGTCGTGTGCGCCGAGGAGTGCTTCGCCGCTCGCACCGACGCCCGTCCAAGCCCGATCCAGGCCAGGCGCGGTGACCGACAGTGTACGGGGCACGGTCGCGCCGTCCGATGCAGGGCTGCACTCCCAGAGCAGCGCGGGCCGGTCACCGTGCCAACGCACGGCGTAGCCGACGATTCCCAGCGGCGTCGATATGCCGGTCGCATCCAGCGAGGTGTCGAGCCAGGCGTCGGGGACATGGGCGATGCAGCGCAGGCGTCCGTCGAGGCCGCTCGCGAACAGGTCGAAAGCGAGGCACGCGACAGCGGCCGACACCCCGACGTCGTGGCGATTCGCCCCGGTGTCTGCGTCCTCGGCCCACACCCCGGTGGAGGTCACCTCGTCGAGGTAACGGTCGAGGACCTCCCAGGCACCTGCCCCGTCACCGGCCTCGAGCGCCACCTGGGCCGCGAACAACTCGCCACAGCGGCCACTGCCTCCGGTAGGGTCGCCGTAGCCACCTGGCGCACTGAGCGCATCGCCGGCCGCGGCAGCGTCGACGGCCGCCGCCGCGGCCGAGAGTTCCCCGGCGAAGATGAACACCGTCGATGCGGCGAGCAGGATCCGGCGCCGACGCCACGGCGAGATCTCGACTCGGCCCGCCTCGACAGATGCGACGCCGGCGGCGCAGGTGTCGGCCACCGCTGCGGCGAATCGGTCGTCCCGGGTGCGGGCCAGGTGCCCGGCGAACGACTCGACCAGCCACGTCACGTCGCCCGTCGGATTCTCGTTGTGGAACGCGGCCGCCCGTGCCAGGAGCGTGCCGGACCGCTCGTGCAACCCGACCCGGTCGAGCGCCCCGGCCATCGCCGCCACGTGTTGCCACCTGGGTGTGGTGGCCGGGTCCCAGACCGAGCGGCCGATCGGTGCCAGGGCGCTGTTCGTCGTGGCCACCAACCAGGGTGCCGCGGCGTCACACACCGCCTGCAGGCGGGGGTCGGCAACCCGGACCCGCGCGAGGTCACGCACGTGGGTCCGCCAACCCCGCGCGACGTTGTCCGCCGGGGGAACCGCGGACGGATACTCATGGGCCTCCGAGGCGAGCGTGCCGTCGGGTTCGGGCACCGGCAGCACCACACTGAAGCTGTTGCGGTGTGCGAGCGGCACGACGACGACCGCCTCGGCGGCACCGTCGGAACACGACACCGGATCGAACGACGTGCCCGTCGCCTCGCCGCGCCGCGCCCGGTCAATCAGGTCTTCGTCTGCGCCGCTGCCCGCGAGCGCTCCCGCCGGCTCCCGCGGCAGGACCAGGACAGGTACACCCTCCGCGCGCACCACTCCGCCGTCGATCGAGATCCGGTGGATCGATGCGTCGCCGACCACGCCGCTGGGTCGCACCGCGAACGCGGCACCACACGGCACGCCGGTGGCGTTCTCGATCTCTGCCACGACCACGTCACGCACGCCGGTCTCGGTCGGCACCGTCACCGCGTAGGTGCGCAGGCACACGTCGCCACCCTTGACCCGCATCCGGGTCTCCACCACAGGGGTGTTGTGGTGCAACGACTGGCGCACCGTGTTTTCCTGATCGGGGAAGTACCACCGGTCGTCACCGGCGATCCACCATTCGATCGACGGTGACCCGGGCGCGACCTGGATGATGCCGACGCGATCGACGATCGGTTCGCCGGGCCCGTCGAGGGTCCCCAGCCTGGTCCACCCGCGCGGCGGCGCAACGTCTTCTCCGACGCTGCTCATTCGGTCCCCGATGCCCGCACCGGTTCGGCGCGCTCGTGGCCGACCTGGCGGTTGAGCAGGCCGCGGTAGGCGTCGGTCGCCGGACGGCCTTCGTGACAGGCCGCGTACACCTCTTCACAGATCGGCATCTCCAGTCCCATCTCGCCCGCCATCTCGTGCACCACCTTCGACGTCTTCACCCCCTCGGCAACCATGCGCATGTCGTCGATGATTGCCGCGATGGAGCGTCCGCGCCCCAATTGCTCCCCCACCGACCGGTTGCGGCTCTGCGGGCTGATGCACGTCGCCATGAGATCACCCATACCAGCCAGCCCCGAGAAGGTCGCCTCCTCACCGCCGAGCGCGGAGCCGAACCGGATCATCTCGGCGAGTCCGCGGGTGATGACCATCGCGCGGGTGTTGTCGCCGGTGCCCAAGCCGTCGGCCATTCCCGAAGCGATGGCGATCACGTTCTTGAGTACGCCGCCGATCTCACAGCCGATCACGTCGTGGTGGGTGTACACCCTGAACAGGTCGCCCGAGAACAACGGTTGCAACGCCGAAGCCACGTGCTGGTCTTCGATGGCCAACACGCTCGCGGCGGCGTCACCGGCGAGAATCTCCTTGGCGAGGTTCGGACCGGTGAGCACCGCGACGGGATGGCCCGGGAGCTCCTGCGCGGCGACCTGGGACATCCGCAGACGGGTGTCGACCTCGAGTCCTTTGGTCAGGCTCACCACGGGCACCCAGGGTCGCACCCAGGCGGCGACGTCGCGGACCGCAGCGCGAAACCCCTGGGAGGGCACCCCCATCACGATCACGTCCGCGTCTCGCACCGCCACCTCGAGGTCCGCGGTGCACTGCAGTGACGCGGGCAACGTGTAGTTCGGCAGATAGCGGCCGTTGCAGCGCTCGGAGGCGATCTGTTCGGCGACCGCCGCGTCTCGTGCCCACAGCGTGGTCGGTGTGTTCTTCGCGGTCAGCGCCGCCACCGTCGTGCCCCACGATCCTGCTCCGACCACCGTCACCCGGATCTCCATGGCCATCAGACTAGAAGAACCCGGCGAGCGTAGCCCGCCGTAAGGTTGACGATCGATGGCGCCAGAGCGCACGACCCAGGTGGTGATCCCCGTCAAGGCGTTCGGACGCGCCAAGGCCCGCCTCGCCCCGGCTCTTTCTCTCACCGAGCGCGCCGATCTCGCCCGGCAGATGGCGACCGGTGTCGTCGCGGCCGCGGGGGCGGCGCGGACCTGGGTGGTGTGCGACGACCGCGAGGTCGCCGCGTGGGCCGACTCGCTCGGGTGTTCACTGTCGTGGCAGCCCGGCCGTGGGCTGAACGGTGCCGTCGCAGCCGCGACCACCGAGCGGTTCTCGTCCGGCGCGGCTCGGGTCGTGGTGATCCACAGCGACCTCCCCCTGGTCAGGTCATTGGCGGCCCTCGAAGCCGACGACGACGCCATCGTCCTGGCTCCGGACCGCCACAATTCGGGCACCAACGCGGTGTCGACGCCGACCTCGGCGTTCTGTTTCGCCTACGGCCCCGGGTCCTTCAGCCGTCACCTCGACGAGGCTGCCCGCCTCGATCTGCCCATGAGCATCGTGCGCGACCGGTCGCTGGGCTGGGACGTCGACGAACCGGCGGATCTGTCGGTGTTCGGGGTCGGCGCCGGCACGCCGACGCCGGGCTGAGCGGCCTCCGCCACTCCGACTGCGAAAACGACAGAGACCGGAGCAGGTTTCCCCGCTCCGGCCGCGTCGAACCCTCGGGTCGGCGCCACGTGCTGCGGCGCCGGCTCCGATTGGGTTGCGTTCCTACTTCTTGCCGTTGAGCTGCTCGCGCATCGTCGACGACGCCTTGAACTTCAGTGCCTTGCGGGCCGGAATCTTCACCGGCTCACCGGTCTGCGGGTTCCGTCCGGTCGACGCCTTCTTCTTGATGCCCTCGAAAGAGCCGAAGCCCGGCCAGGACACCTTGTCGCCCTTCTTCGCGGCAGCGACGGTGACGTCGAAGAACGCCCCGAGGATGTCTTCGACTTCCTTCTTGCTGACGCCGGCCTCGCCGGCAACACGTTCGAGCAGATCTGCTTTGGTGATGTTCGGCACCAGAACCTCCAGAGGATTTGATCGCAGATGGGAGTTCCTCACCACATCACCGAGTGTGGCCTCGTCGCCGAGGTCACGATTGGTGAACGTGGGTCGGGGTTGCCCTGGTCCGACGAATCCCACTTCGGCACGAACTGCGGTGCCATTCGATGGTTTCCGACCTACAGGGAACACCACTTTGCTAGCAGGCCATCACACCGAAAACGCGGATGGGGCACGACACGAGGCATCGGAGACTGGTGCGGGCGCTCAGATTCGCGGTCGCCGCGGCCGCGGCGGAACGAGGCCGACGGCGGTCAGCGACCGACGAGCAACGCCTTGAGGTCGGCTTCGGATTCGGGGGTCACCAGGGCGAGCACCTCATCGGAGATCTCGAACACGGTGTCACCGTTGGGCACGATGACGTGGCCGTCCCGGACCACGGCGACGATCGTCGCGTCCCGGGGCATGGCCATCTGCGACAACGGGACCGACCCGCACGGAAAGTCGTGCGCAAGTCGCACCTCGACCAACTTCGCCTCCGAACCGCGCAGCGGCAGCAGCTGCACCAGGGACCCCACCGACACCGCCTCTTCGACCAGGGCGGTCAACAACTGCGGTGACGACACCGACACGTCCACTCCCCAGGCCTCGTTGAAGAGCCACTGGTTCTTGGGGTGGTTCACCCGGGCCACCACACGAGGGATCGCGAACTCCTGCTTCGCGAGCAGTGACACGACCAGATTGACTTGATCTTCGCCGGTGGCGGCGACCATCACGTCCGCGTCGTCGAGACCCGCGGCATGCAGTTCGGCGAGTTCGCACGCGTCGGCCTCACGGATCGTCGCTTTCGACGTGGCCGCCACTTCGGCCGCCCGCGCCGGGTCTCGCTCGATGAGCACGACTTCGTGGCCGCTGCGCACCAGATCGCTCGCGATGTAGGTGCCGACCTTGCCGCCCCCGGCGATCGCGACCTTCACGATGTGCCCTCTCCGGCCAGACGGGCCTGGTAGGCGTCGGTGGCTCCGGCGTGCACGAGTACGAACACCACGTCACCCTCCTGGAAGATCAGATCGTCGCATGCCAGCACGGTCGCGGCGTCCCGGGTGATCGCGACGACCGAGAACTTGTCGCGTTCGTCGAAGCTGCGAACCTTGTGGCCCGCCCAGTTCTCCGGCACGGGAGACTGCAACAGGTTCACGCCGCCGAGCGGGTCGGACCACACCGGCGCCGCATCACCGGGAAGCAACTTGCGCATCACCTGGTCGGTCGTCCACGCCACGGTTGCCACGGTCGGGATCCCGAGCCGTTGATACAGCGTCGCCCGGCGTGGGTCGTAGATACGCGCGACGACGTTGGGGATCTCGTAGGTCTCCCGGGCGATCCGTGCAGCGACGATGTTGGTGTTGTCGCCGCTGGTGACCGCGACGAATCCGTCGGCCTCACTGACACCGGCCGCGTCCAGCACGTCTCGGTCGAAACCCGATCCGGTCACGAGCCGGCCCGAGAATCCCTCTCCCAGACGCTTGCGGAGCGCCGCGCCGTTGCGGTCGATGATCGCGACCGAATGGCCCTCGTCGTCGAGGAGGCGCGCAAGTTCCGACCCGACCCGACCGCACCCCACGATCACGATGTGCACAACCGACCATGCAACACCTTCGACGACCCGCGAGCCAAGAACCAGCGGAGGCGATCGAGTCGGATCCCGTCGTCACATGGTGCGATAACGTGATGACGCCCGGGGACCCGGACCACGCAATCCTTTGAAACGCCGTGAGCCGAGCACCCCACCGGTCGCCACGACGGACCCCATGAGCCACCGACCGACAGGCGAGGCCGACCGATGAATCCAATGGCCGACGGCGCCATCTCGGTGTCGCCCTCATTCGACCACGAACCACTTCCCGACCTTCCCGAGTCGGCCGGCTACCGGGCCAAGA
>DASSYG010000356.1:0-13282 GCA_035703405.1 Acidimicrobiales bacterium
CTCATCTCTCGATGCCCCCGAGCAGGCCGATGCACACGGCCACGATCACGATCACGACCACGACGACGGGCACCACCACGGTCACACCCACGACCGCGAGCATCCCCACCAGCCGCGACCTGACTGGTTCGAAGAGGGCCCAGCAGACCCCGTCGCCTGAGCTGCCTCCCGATTCG
Source organism: Acidimicrobiales bacterium (assembly GCA_035703405.1). Taxonomy (GTDB): domain Bacteria; phylum Actinomycetota; class Acidimicrobiia; order Acidimicrobiales; family Iamiaceae; genus JAFDWI01. Next base: position 177 of record DASSYG010000356.1, read on the forward strand.
CCCGGAAGACCGGCGCCGCTCAACGGCGGTTGCGGGCCCCGAGAAAATGCAGGACTCCGGCCAGGGCGGACAGATGCGGAGTCGCCACATCGAGTGAAGCTGCGACAGCGAGTGGCGCATCGTAGATCGCCGCCAACTCGAGCGGTCGACCCGCGTCGAAGTCGAGCTTCATCGACGGTGCGTACGGCGTCATCGCCTCGGTGTCGGTGATCATCTTGTCGACGAAGTGGTCGCCTACCGGGTGCCCGTGTGCGACGGACACCAGAGCGACCTCGTCCATGAGCGCGCGAACCAGGACACAAAGGCGCGTGTCGGCAACCATCTCGTCGGTGCCGGCGTCCAAAACGACCGACAGCCCGTTGAACGGCATATTCCACACGAGCTTCTGCCAGCGTGCAGCGAGCAGGTCGGCCCGAGCGGTGATTTCGATTCCGGCCTGAGTGAAGTCCGCGACAACTCCCTCGACTGCATCGGTCACTCCGGCCGGAGACCCATCGTCGGTGTGTTCGCCGACGGTCACACCGCCGTAGTCGAGGTGGTCGATGCGGCCCGGCGCGGTCCGGGTCGCACACACGAAACACATCCCGCCGAGAATCGTCGCCTCGGGAGCGAGTGCGGCTACGTCGGCCTCGAGACCAAACCCGTTCTGCATCAACACGACGATCGTGCCGGGTGCGACCAGTGGCGGTAGCAGCCCGGCGAGCGCCGCCTGGCCGGTGGTCTTGATGGTCACGAGCACCACGTCGACCGGCCCGATCTTCTTCGGGTCGGAGTCGGCCGTCACCGAGTCGAGCACGATGTCACCGGTCGGGGAGGTTACCGAGAGTCCGTCTCGGCGCAGCGCGTCGACGTCGGAGCGTCCCAGAAAGGCGACGTCGAAGCCCTGCGCCCCCAGCCGGGCACCGTAGAGCCCGCCGATCGCGCCGGTACCGATCACCGCGTAGCGACGCGCATTCGCCACTTCATCGTCCTGTCATCGCGGGCTCATCGACGAGTCGCCCCGGCGACGGCCCGATCTCGGCACCTGTCGTCGTTCCTTGCACCGTTGTCCGAACCTACAGGGGTCGAGCGTGCAACGAACGGCGCCGGGCACTCGGAATGGCCCGCGTCTGACCGCAGAACCATCGATAGTCAACTCACACGGGCGGCGGCACGTTCGGCGCGGGCCACGACCACGTCGACGCAACGCTGGATCTCACCGTGCACCCGCTTGGCCAGCACGGCCGCGTCGTCGGTGTCGACCTGCAACGGCGTGCCGATGTGGATATGGGGGCGACGTTTGCCCGGCACGTCCGGCCGGGCATAGTCCTCGGGTTCGGCGCCGTAGTAGATGCCCACGGGCAGCACCGCGACCGGAGCGGTCGCCGCAGCAGCGATCGCCGTGTGGGCCATGCCCTTCTTCAACGGTTGCACGATCCGGTAGTCGGTCCGATTGCGGGTGCCTTCCCAGAAACCGGCCATCATCTCGCCGGCGTCGAGTTTGGCCACCTGGATTTCGCTCGCTCTGAGCGTCGCCGCACGGTAGGCCGCGGTGACCTCCTCGGTGATCTCGATCTTGCGCCGTTTGAGATCTTCGAGTCGGAAGGTCGGCAGTGCCCCGGCTTCATCGACGGCCCAACGCAGGAGCCTGCCTTTGCGGCCGCTGCGAGTGAACAACGACGGCTCCGCGGGGATGAAGGTAACGCCGCGCAGGGGTCGCAGAGCCTTGAACTTCTCGGCGAACGCCACGATCACGTATTGGTCGTCTCCGGTGATGTGGTTCGGTGAGATGATCAGGCGCGTGCCCGAGTCGATGGCCTCGGTGATCGCTTCGGCCGCCCCCTCGTCCGCGGTCACGTCACAGCGGAACACGCGGGCGAACATGAAGTGGGCCACGCGGGCGAAGGGCATGTTCTGCCGATGGTTCTCGTAGAACTCATAGACGGTTTCGTAGTTCGAGAGTTCGACTTTGGGACGGGCCATCGGATTTCCCCGGTTCGCTGTGGACGCGGTGGCGACCCGAACGAACGGCTTGCCAGAACCCCAGTCTACCAATTGGTAAAGAGACGCGTGGAGTCTGGTTCAACCCGTGAATGCAGGCTGGGCTTTCACCGGGGTCGCCGCCCGGGCCTTGCGCGACGGGGCCGGTGCGTCGTGCTCCCAGGGGAGCTTCTTGAACTGGGCGCCTTCGAATGCGATCGGGCTGCCCCCCGATTCGGAATAGTCGGTGAGGTCGGCAATGGCAACGATGCAACTGAAGTACCCGCCGCCGTCGAGCGTCGAGTTCCGGGTCGGATCGGCGGCGATGCCCTGGGTGTACGCGTCCGGGTCGACGTTGCCCTTCGCACAGTCGAAGGACCCTTCGTCGGTCTGGAGGTACCGTTCGATCTCGTAGGTGGCCGAGACGTTGCCCTTCGCATCCGCGGAGACCATGTGGCCGCGGATCACCGACGACGTGTCGAAGTCGCAGGCACCGGCACCTACGGTGAGGGCCTGACCGGCGCACTCGATGATGACGATTTCGGCTCCCGGACGGTAGCCCGATGCGGTCACCGTCACCGTGTCACCGTCTCCGAGGCCCTTGTTCGGCGTGACCGTGACGGGGTGGCGGACCGAGTGGAACGGCTCGTTCGGTATGGGCACTCCGATGCCGAACCCGTACGGGCCGATCGCGGTGAGGCCGTGCGCGTCGCGCACCGTCAGATAGCACATGGACGAACACGTCGAGTCCCCATCGGGAATGTCAGGGAACGGGTCGGACGAGAAGCTGAACGATCCGACCCCCTGGGCGTCGAGGGTGCCCGAGGCGAGGACGCCGGCGAGGCAGTCACCGTTCTCGTTACACCATTGAACGGTGAAGGAATCCACGGGGGTGAACCCGACGACGTCGAAGAGCATCGGCTTCGAGCCGTCGAACTGCCCATCGGGCCGCAACATGACGGCCGGCTCCGCGGGGGCGTCCGGATCGAACGACAGGGTGACGTTGTCGGTCTGGCCGACCGCGTCGACGGCGACGATCGTGCACCGTGCCCCGGCCGCCCGACAGTCGACGGGGCCGTGAGCCGTCTCGATGTACGCCCGGACGGTGAATCCGGAGCCTCCGGCGACGTCGATGGGTTCGAAGGTGGAGGGAGCGGCGAAGTCGCACTCGGAGAAGACCTTGGTCAACTCGGCGATCGAGGTGATCGGTGTCGTGCACACCATGGTGATCGCGCCCTGGTCCGACGGATCGGTGGGATCGGCGGCGGGGGTCACCGTCACGTCGATCTGCTGACCGTCGACGAGCCCGGTGGTCGGTGAGGCCGCGATCGATGGTGGTGTTCGCAGTGTCGCCGCCGGATCGAAGCTCACTGGCGCCACGGCGACGAGCGTGGGTTCGTCGCCGACCTCACCGTTCGACGTCGTCAGTACCTCGCCGCCGATCACCGCACGCAACTCGCACGCGGTCGTCCGGCAGTCGGTCACCGTCACCGACGATTCTCCGTCGCCGGTGAGGATACGGGCAGGAACCGCCACGGTGACCTCGGTCTGGCCGAGATCGGGGAATGCGAGGTAGGCACAGTCGTCGAGACTCGTGGAGGCCGCCGGGCACAGTAGGTAGGCCACGTATTCGTCGTCACTCGTGAGTGCAGCGGTCGGTGCGGTGATCGTCACCAATTGATCGTCGATCAGACCGGTCGACGGGGTGACCTCGAGGAGGGCGGGGCTCGCCGACGGTGCCGCCCGGGTCGCGTCGACCGCTGCGATCGAGCCCGCCGGCGCCGCACCGACGGTCACACTCGCCAGCACCAGTACCGCCGTCGCGGCACCCTTCGTCCATTTCCGCACGCTGAACATCGTTGTCGTCCTCTCGCCATTTCGGAATGCTCTACCGACGACCAACCTAGACCCTCTCGTCTGCGCCCACGGGCCAATCCCGTCCGCGGAGACACCACCGCAGGACCCGGCCCGGCGGACGGCTCTGCGAGGGTCGGAACCAACCGATAGCGTCGGGGCCATGGCCGACACCGCAGCTCTCGACGACCGCTTGTACTTCCGCCAACTGCTCGCCGGCATGGACATCGCCGACGGCGACCCGGTCGCCACCCAGATGGTCAACTTCGTGTATCTGATCGGCGACCGCGCCACCGGCGAGGCGGTCGCGGTGGATCTCGCCTACGACATCGAAGGCACGCTCGACATCCTGGCTGCCGACGGGATGCGTCTGGTCGGCACCCTGGCGACCCATTTTCACCCCGACCACGTGGGCGGGTCCCTCGGCGGTCATCCGATCGCCGGCATCGCGGAACTGCTCGAGACCAGCGACGTTCCCGTGCATGTGCAGCACGACGAGTCCGAATGGGTGACCAAGGCGACGGGTGTGGCTGCCGAGCATCTCGTCGGCCACGATTCCGGTGACGTGATCGAGGTCGGCGACGTGGCGATCACCACTATCCACACGCCCGGCCACACGCCTGGCAGCCAGTGTTTTCTGGTCGACGGGCGCCTGATCGCCGGCGACACGTTGTTCCTGAACGGTTGTGGTCGCACCGACCTGCCCGGTTCGGACCCCGCGGCCATGTACGAGTCGCTCACCACCAAGCTCGCCAAGGTTCCCGGCGACACCGTGTTGTACCCCGGGCACCTCTACTCGGAGAAGCCCGCGGCTCCCATGAGCGAAGTGCGCGACCGCAACATGGTCCTGCGCCCGATGGAACGCGACGAATGGCTCCGCATCTTCACCTGACGCACCGGCGATGAACCCGCGGCGCACCGGCCGCAACGCCCACGGTCCATCTACGAAATTTGTAGTGATCTGCCGCTCTGAGCGGCGAATCACTACAAATTTGGACTGGGGCCGCTAGCGGGGTCGACGAGGGCGCGTACTGCGGCCGGCACTTCGACCCGGGTGATGCCGAGTCGCCTTTCGACCTGGCCGACGTACTCGTCGGAGACATCGGCGAGCACGGCTCGCCTCCCGGTCGCCCGGGCGACTGCCCCGGTCGTGCCCGACCCACACATCGGGTCGAGCACCAGGTCGCCTTCGATGGTCGCCATCTGCACGAGCGGGTCGTAGACCTTCACCGGTTTCTGGGACGGATGCCCGGTCTGTTCTGCCCGGCCGATGAACCCGACCAGCAGTCCGGCTTCGATCACGCTCGGCGGGCCCGGCAGGTAGCGCAACTTGCCGGCCTCCTTCTTCGCGAGCTGTGCCTCGTTCAGGAACGCCTCGGGGTGCATCACCCCGTCGGGCGCTTTGAGGTGCAGACACGTCATCTGGGCGCTGCGCCACCCCCGGATCACCGACGGGTTGTTCTTGTAGTACCAGGTCAACCACGCCTCGAGTTCGAGCGGCTCGGGAATGCGATCGACGAAACGGGCGATGATCTCGGGAAATCCCCACAGATACACGTGCGGCGCAACCGGCGCCGCCGCGGTGAGTAGCCCGGTGATGTAGTCGTCGTAGTCGTCCCGCTCACCGCCGACGCCCTTGTTGTACCAGGGATCGAGCATCACACAGGTCGGGACAAGGCCGGCGTCAGTGTCCCCGCCCGCGAGGTCGTCAGCGCGGTTGCTGTCGAGCCGCGGCGAGACCTCGGCCACGAGACGCCACAATCCCAGCGTGGCCTCCACGTCGAGGGGAGCAAGCACGACGACCCCGTCGTCGCCGAGCCGGTCGACCAGCTCCGCCGCGAACGCGTCGAGGGCGGCCCGCTCGGAAGCCCCGAACGCGTACGGCTCGCTCACGAGCCGGTGCCGGCGGTCAGTTCAGACGGGTCGCCGACCAGCAGTCCCCGAAGCGTCAACACCGTGTCGGCCACCGCCACCGCTCCGGCTTCGCGCAACTCGGTGGCATCGCCGAAGCCCCACAAGACCCCGATCGTGTCGATGCCATGGGCCCGCGCACCGAGCACGTCGAAGGAGCGGTCGCCGACCATCTGCACCGTCGATGCGTCGGGGTGATCGTGCTGGGCCAGGGCCATCGCGACCACGAGATCCTTGGACGCGTCGCGCTCATCAAGGCCCGGGCCGGCGATCGTGTCGACGAGCGGCGCGAGACCGGTCTCATCGAGCACGTCGCGCGCGATCTCAGCGGGCTTGGAAGTCGCCACCCCGATGCGCACCCCGGCCGCACGCAACGACGCGAGCAGCTCGGGCATGCCGTCGTGCACGGTCGTGTCGGCCGAGCGATTGGCCCGGTAAGCCTCGCGGTAGCGGCCCATCACGACCGCCGCGGTTTCCGGGTCGAGCCCGAACGCACCGAGGGTGTGCAGCAGCGGCGGACCGATGTGAGCGCGGAGCACTGCGTCGGCGGGAACGGGCGCACCGACCGAATCCAGTGCGCTGGTCATCGCGGCAACGATGTCGCCGTTGGGGTCGGTGAGCGTGCCGTCCAGGTCGAACAGCACGACCTCGAGTTGTCGAGACGACAACGTACTCAGGCGTACATTGCGTCGATGGCGTCGGCGTAGCGGGCATGGATCCCGCGGCGTTTCAGCTTCGAGGTAGGAGTGAGCACGTCCGAGTCGGGCAGCCAGTCATCGGCGAGCACCGTGAACTTCTTGACCTGCTCGGCGTGGTTGAAGGGCTCCATCACCTTGGCCAGACCGGCCTCGATCTCGGCGCGTACCTCGGGAGCGTCGGCCAGGGTGGCCACGTCGGTTGCCAGGCCACGCTCGGCGGCCCACACCGGTGCGTAGTCCGGGTCGAGGGTGACCAGCGCGGACACGAACTTGCGCTTGTCGCCCACGACGCAGGCCTGGCCGACGAGGTCGATGTCCTTGATCGCGGCTTCGAGGTTGGCCGGGGAGATGTTCTTGCCACCCGCGGTGACGATCAGCTCCTTCTTACGGTCCACGATGCGGATGTAGCCGTCGTCTTCGAGCACCCCGATGTCTCCCGAGTGCAGCCACCCGTCCGCGTCGAGCGCCTCCGCGGTCTTCAGCGGCTCGTTCAAATAGCCGGTGAACACGTTGCCGCCCCGCACCAGGATCTCGCCGTCGTCGCCGAGCGAGCATTCCTCACCGACGATCGCCGGGCCGACCGTGCCGGGACGGATCCGTCGTGGTGCCCAGTTCATCGGGCCCGTGGATTCGGACATGCCGTAGATCTCCGACAACGGCACGCCGATGGCCCGGAACCACCCCAGCAACTCCGCGGACATGGGCGCGGCGCCGGTGACGGCGATCTCCAGTTGGTCGAGGCCGAGCAACTGACGGACCGGCGCGAACGCCACCGAATCCAAGAACTCCCAGGTGGCCTCGTCCTCGGCGGTCGCCTCGCCCCAGGCCCGCCGCAACGCGATGGGTTCGGCCGCCGCGATGCCCTCGTTGAACTGGGCGAACTTCTCCGCGTCCGCGGCCAGCACCGCGGTCACCCCACCGTGGATCTTCTCATACACCCGGGGCACCCCGAACATCATGTTGGGGCGCACCTCGGCCAGCGCGGCGGCCAACCCGGCCACGTCGGCCAGCGGCGTGACCTCGAAGCCCATTCCGATCATCATGTAGTGGCTCACCATGCGCTCGGCGATGTGGGCCATCGGCAGATACGACACGACCCGCCACGGCACGGGTTCGATTTCGAGCGTGCGTCGCAGCGACTCCAGCGTCCAACACACGTTGTGGTGGGTGAGCATGACGCCCTTGGGGTTGCCCGTGGTGCCCGAGGTGTAGATGACCGTGGCGAGATCCTCGGGACTCACCAGCGTGGCGGCCTCTTCGAGATCGACCGGATCGTGCGCACACAACTCGTCGTAGCGATGCACGTCTGCCGGCGTGTCCGATCCGGCATCGATGACGACCACCTCGGCCAGATCGGGCAGGTGCGGTCGTGCCGCGGTGAGCGTGGCGAGGAACCCGGCATCACCGACCACCGCGACCTTGGCGCCACAGTGTGAGGCGAGGTAAGCGACCTGGTCGGTCGACGACGAGTTGTAGATCGAGATCGGCGTGGCCCCACAGGCGACCACCGCCAGATCGACGACATGGAACTCGATCTCATTGCGGATCATCATCACGACCCGATCGCCTTTGCCCACGCCGATCGAACCCAGCCCGGAGGCCAGGCGGGCCACACGGTCGGCCAACTCGGCGTAGGTGACGGACTCGCCGTCGTCGCCGAGCGAGCGAAGCGCTGTCTGGGAGCCGAACTGCTCCGTCGCCTCGATCAGCAGACGGGTCACCGTTTTGCCCTGCACGGTGGCATCGATCTCTGCGGCCGCTCGGGCGGTGGTGTCGGACTTCTCGGTCACTGCATCCCCCTCGGGATTCCTAGTGGCTAAAATATCGGCTCTTGGCCCTTCAAGGATAGGGGGCCGAAGCAGCGGACCGAAGCAATAGTGTGGCCGGCGTGACGACACTCGCGTCGATCCCGAGCCCCGCGGACAACGTGTGGGACATCCATCTGGGCAGCTTTCATCTTCCGTTGCACATCTACGGGCTGATGATTGCTCTCGGGGTGCTGGCCGCGATCTGGCTGTCGCGCAAGCGCTGGGCTGCGTGGGGCCATGACCCGGACCTGGTGATCGACCTGGCCTACTGGGGGGTCCCGGGCGGACTCATCGGTGCACGGCTGTACCACGTCATCACCGACTACAACCGTCTGTACGTCGACAACTTCTGGGGGATCTTCAAGATCTGGGACGGTGGACTGGGCATTCCCGGCGGGATTCTCGGCGGGGTGCTGGCCGGCTACATCTGCGCCCGGCGTCACAAGGCACCGGTCCCGGATCTGTTGGACATGGTGGCCCCAGCGCTGCCCCTCGCCCAGGCGATCGGACGGTTCGGCAACTACTTCAACCAGGAACTCTATGGCCGCCCGACGACCCTGCCTTGGGGGCTGCAGATCGACCCGGCGCACCGCCCGCCGGACCTGATCGGCGTCACCACCTTCCACCCGACGTTCGCGTACGAGGCGTTGTGGAACCTCGGGCTCATGGGGGTGTTGTTGGGCATCGACCGTTACCGCGGGACGGGACGGGACCTGCCCCGGGTCGCGGTGTGGTGCGCGTACGGGCTGTTCGCGCTGGGCGGCGGGCTCGACGTGCTGCTGGTCGCGCAACGCCAGACCGAACTGGGCACCGCGGCGCAGATCGGGTTGTTCATCGTCGGCGCGGTCGCGGTCGCGGCACTGTTCGGCTGGGCGAGCGGTCTGAACCAGCGCGGCCTGCGCCGCCGAGCCGACCTGTTCGTCACCTACGTCGCGGGGTATTTCCTCGGCCGGCTCTGGGTGGAATCGCTCCGCATCGACACGGCCAACACGATCGTCGGGCTCCGCCTGAACGAATGGGTCGCGATCATCGTGGTGCTGGGCGCCCTCGCTGCACTCAAGTGGCGGGGACGCTCTGACGAGCTCCGACCGATCGACGTGGGTTCCGGGTCGATCGCACCGCCCGACACCGATGATGTGGGCGCCGCTGCTGGATCCCCCGACGCCGAAGGTGACAGCGCACCCTCCGACGCCGGAGACGACGCCCCGGGTCCGAACGAAGTCGACCAAGCGCGAGCAACGAACGACCTGGTCTCCTCGTCGGGTGCCGACGAGGTTGCAGAAGCCGACGTCGCCCAGCCAGAATCTTGACCGACCGGTCGAGTTTCGACCATCCCCACGTCGATCGGGCGTGGCACTCAAAGGGAGTTCATTTCTATGACTGACGCGGTGATCGTGGACGCTGTCCGCACTCCAGGGGGCAAGCGCAACGGAAAGCTGTCGGGTTGGCACCCGGTCGACCTCGCGGCCGAAACCCTCAAGGCACTCGCCGAGCGCAACAATCTCGACCCCGCACTGGTCGATGACGTGATCATGGGTTGCGTGATGCAGGTCGGCAACCAGGGCCTGAACGTGGGCCGCAACGCCGTCCTCGCCGCCGGTTGGCCCGAGTCGGTACCGGCGACCACGATCGACCGCCAGTGCGGTTCGTCCCAGCAGTCCGCCCACTTCGGCGCCCAAGGCGTCATGGCCGGCGCATACGACATAGTGGTCGCCGCCGGGGTCGAGGTGATGAGCACCACGCCGATGGGCGCGTCGATCACCCCGGGAAGCTTCCCGTTCGGCCCCAAAGCGATGGCCCGCTATGCCGACGTCGAGTACTACGGCAAGAAGGGGATGCAGGGCCAGGGCATCGGCGCCGAGGCCATCGCCGACAAGTGGGGCCTGAGCCGTGAAGACCTCGACGAGCTCGCGCTGCGTAGCCAGCAGAACGCCGCCCGCGCCCGCGACGAGGGTCGCTTCGACAACGAACTCGTGCACGTCAAGGCGATGCCGCGTGACAAAGAGACCGGCAACCTCATCGAGACCGACGAGATCGTGACCTCCGACGAGGGAATCCGTGACTCGTCGATGGAAGGCCTCGCCAAGCTGAAGCCTGCGTTCCTGCCCGAGATCGGCAAGGTCACCGCCGGCAACTCCTCGCAGATCACCGACGGCGCGTCCGCGATGCTGATCATGAGCGCCGAGAAGGCCAAGGAACTCGGCCTGAAGGCCCGGGCGCGGTTCCACTCGTTCTCGGTGGTCGGAGTCGACCCCGTCACGATGCTGACCGGGCCGATCCCCGCGACCCAGAAGGTGCTCGACCGCGCCGGGTTGAGCATCGACGACATCGATCTGTTCGAGGTGAACGAGGCGTTCGCGTCGGTCGTGGCCGCATGGCAGCAGGAGTACGACGTGCCGTGGGAAAAGGTCAACGTGAACGGCGGCGCGATCGCGCTGGGTCACCCGCTGGGATGTTCGGGCGCCAAGCTGATGGCGACGCTGTTGAACGAACTCGAGCGCACCGGCGGCCGCTACGGCCTGCAGACCATGTGTGAAGGTGGCGGTCTCGCGAACGGCACCATCATCGAACGCCTGGACTGACTCTCCAACGACGCCGACCTCCGGTCGTCTTGGTCACCGTCGACCGACACGGGGCCCGGTGGGGAGGTGACGCGGTGGCCTCCTAACATGGCGGCGTGTGGTTCGCCCTGAAGGTCGTCATCGCGATCGTGGCGGCCGCGCTCATCTTCAGGGTCGGATTCTCGATCCTCCGGGCGCTGGCCACCCCTCCCCCCGAGCCACCGCCGCCGGGTGAGTTGCGCAAGGTCAAACTGACCTATCGGTGTGCCGTCTGCGGGGCGGAACTGCGCATGACCCTCGCCAACGACGAAGTGCCCGAGCCGCCCCGCCACTGCATGGAGGAGATGGAGCTCGTCGCCACACCCGAGCTCTGAACGGCGCCGATCAGCGCGCAGTTCGGTTTCCACAGCCTGTGGAGAACCCTGGGGAGGATCACACCGATGTAACTCGACCGATGTGACTTGTTCAGCGGGGGGTCACGGCACGGTCACCGTCGTGACATGTCCAGGTCAGCGGTAACTCATGGCCGCGAACAGGCCCCCTGCGATACACAACAGCGCCGGCACGAGCATCCAATTGTTCGGTGTTCCCGGCAACAGTCCTGCGTAGTCCACGACGATCAACAAGATGCCGAGGCCGATCAACCCGAACATGAGCACCGGCCACCAGGCGGGGCTTTCCTTCGCGGACGCCGGCGTCGGCGCCGTGTACCGGCTGGTCTCGGCCGACCAGTCGGTGTCGTCGTCGGGCTTGGCATGCGACTGGCGATGGGCCCGATGCCCCCCTTTGGGCGTGACCCGCCCTCCGCTCGGAGTGGGTCGCCCGCTGGTCTTCTTGCGGGATCTTGTCGACTTCGACGCCATGGGAACGCGAGTCTAGAGGGCCGATCGATCCCTCAAGGACCGGTCGAGGCGCGCCACGCCCGCTGAATCGGGCAGCAAGCCGGGACCGGGCCGGGAGTACGATCGCATCCCGTGGCCGCACGCATCCTGGTGATCGACAACTACGACTCGTTCGTCTACAACCTGGTGCAGTACCTGGGCGAGTTGGGTGCCGAACCGACCGTGATCCGCAACGACGACCGAGCCGTGACGGAGCTGTCTCCCGACGACTACGACGGCATCCTGATCAGCCCCGGTCCGGGCACCCCCGACGACGCGGGGATCTCGAATGAGGTGATCACGACCTTTGCCGGCGTGCGGCCCGTGTTCGGCGTCTGCCTCGGCAATCAGTGCATCGGTCAGGTCTACGGCGGGCGTGTGGTCGCCGCTCCAGAACTGATGCACGGCCGCACCTCGGCGGTGCACCATTCGGGCACCGGTGTGTTCGCCGGTTTGCCCGATCCACTCGTCGCCACGCGCTATCACTCCCTCGTCGTCGAACGCGAGAGCCTTCCGGCCGTGCTCGAGATCACCGCCGAAACCGGCGACGGGGTCATCATGGGTCTGCGCCACCGCGAGTTCGACGTCGAAGGCGTGCAGTTCCATCCCGAATCGGTGCTGACGACCGCCGGGCACGATCTGCTCGCGAACTTTCTCGACCGCTGCGGCTGAGAGCCGCCCGCCACCCTGCGAGCGCCGACGGGTTTGCTCAGGGGACCGCGTCGGTCGTGGGCGGTGGCGCCGTCGGCGTGGCAGTGGTGGGCGCCTGGGTCGGCGGTGGCGTCGTGGGAGCCTCGGTCGGCGGTGGCGTCGTCGGCGGTAACGTCGTCGGCCGTGCGCCGGAGGACACGAGGATCGTCACCGTTTCACCTTTGGCCACGTGCGCACCGCCCGAAGGATCGGTACCGATCACCCGGCCGGCCTCGACCGAATCGGAGTACTGCTGCTCCTGGGAGGTGTTGTAGCCCGCGCCCCGGAGCACTCGTTCGGCGTCTTCCACAGTCGTCCCGGCCCCGATCGAGGGCACCTGGGATTCGGGCCCGGCACAGACCCAGAGGCTCACCTTCGTCGTCGATCCCATCTCCGACGTCGGTAGCGGCTTGGAACGGGTCACCTTGCCTGTCTCACACGAGTCGTCACGCTGCTGATGCACGGTGATCCGACTCGCGTCGACCGGGACGTTCAAGAGCGCGGTCCGGGCGTCGGACAACGTCATACCGATCACCTTGGGCATGATCAGCGGCTCTTCGGAGGCGAAGTAGACGACGATCTTGTCGCCCTTTTCGAGCTTGTCCCCTTCGGGCGGGTCGGTGCGGATGACCCGATTCTGAGGCACGTCGGACGATGGTTCGCCCACACTGCTCGGCACGAGACCCGCCTCGGAAAGCGTCGCCATCGCCTGGATCAAGGTCTGGTCGGACACGTCCGGAACGG
>DASSYG010000406.1:0-18191 GCA_035703405.1 Acidimicrobiales bacterium
TTCCCACCCCCCACCTTGGATCGACTCTGTGCCGTGAAGGCGCGCGTCGACCCCGGAAACGTCTTCCGCGACAACGTCGACCTCAGCACGCTCCAGGTCGAGCCTCCCAGCCCTCGGCGAGGCACCTCATCACATCAACCCATCCGCACAACAACCAAGGAGAACCCCTCATGACAACCATCACCATCATCGGCTCGGGCAACATGGCCGGCGCCATCGGCGGCCGAGCAGCCAAGCACGGCCACACCGTCGAGGTCATGGCCCGCAACGGGGCCCGGGTCGCGGCCGTCATCGACCAGATCGGCAATGGAGCCACCGTCGGCGAGTTCGGCGGAAGGCCGGCGGGCGACGTCGTGGTCCTCGCCGTCCCCTACTCCGCCGCAGTCGACGTCGTCCGTCACTACGGCGATGCCCTGTCCGGCAAGATCATCGTCGACATCACCCACCCCTTCGACGACACCGGCACCGGCTTGGCGATCCCTCACGACACCTCCATCACGCAGCAATTGGCCGAGGCAGCACCAACGAACACCCAGGTCGTGAAGGCGTTCAACACCCTCTTCGGCCACCTGCTGGCCCAAGGCGGCCCGGCGGACGTGTTCCTGGCCGGCGACGATGCGCAGGCCAAAGCGAACGTGTCCGAGTTCATCGAGAGCCTCGGACTGCGCCCGCGGGACACCGGGGACTTGAGCATGGCCCACTGGGTCGAGGGCGCGGGCGTGTTGACCATGGGCTTGGCCCGTCACGGCGTGGGCAACTTCAGCTTCTCACTCGGCATCGACAACCTCGAAGAGGCGTCACGATGAACAACTCCGCGGTACGAGAACTCGATAGAGCGCACGTCGACCTGACTGTCGCATCGTCTGGGAGGCGCGCCGCTGTGCGGCGGTGGGCGTGGCTCGGCCTGGTCGCCCAAGCGGTCTTCGTCGCGAGCTTGCTCCTAGCGGCGTCCTGGCAGGGACCGCGCTACAACTCCGTTGCTCACACCATCAGCGACATGTCTGCGGTCACTGCGCCGCACGGAGCGTTGCTGGTGATGGTCCTGACGTTGTGCGGCGCGGCCACGATCGGTTTCGCATTGCAGGCGCTGTGGTGGGCGCTGCGCAACGGTGGCTGGCGGGCAGCGACGGGTTCGGTACTGCTCGCCCTGTCCATCGTCGGGCTCGGCGACCTGCTCTCTCCCTTCGAGCGGTTGGCCTGCCGAATGGCCGACCCCGGATGCACCGCCACGCAACAGCTGTCCAACACGGGCGGCAAGCTCGACAATGCCATCAGCTCGCTCGGCCTACTGCTGCTCGTGATCGCCGCGTTCTTCTTGGCCGGCGCGATGCGCCGCACGCACGGCTGGGAGGGCTGGGCCAGTCCGACGCGCTGGACGGCGGTCGTGATCACCTCTCTCGGGGTGGCCAGCGTGTTGACCCAGGACGCGGGCTACACGGGCCTGTTCGAGCGCCTGGTCGCCGTCACGGGTGCCGCCGCGCTCGCAGTGCTCGCAATCGGGATCCTCCGACAGACCCGAGACGCAACCTGACGGCCGTCGTACCAAAAATTTCGGACGCCTTCGCAATGGGCGTTGCCTTGTTTGCACTCCTCCACGCCCGCGGAGACCTTGCCAGGGTTGTGAGATGATCGCTTCGGTATACGCGGCCGCGTCCTCCGCAGAACCAACTTCAGCGATGTAGTCGTACAGACTCCCGCTGTTGGGGGTGGTGTAACAAGTTGAACCGTCCCCGGTTTCATGCACACTCGGGTGGGCTGCCGCGCGAGCGAAGGATTCGCCGCGCGGGAATTTGATTGCTCGGGGATCAACCGTCCCGTACACTTGTCCGTACACCATTGAGGAGCACCCATGTCCGTCAAGACCGATCGCATCGAAGCCAGACTCTCACCCGACGAACGAGCACGTATCGAGACAGCAGCGTCGACGCAGGGAGTGTCAGTTTCCGCGTTCCTGGTTGGGACCGCCGTGGACCGAGCAGACGAGATCATCGCTGAGGCAACATCCACGACCGTCGCGGCCGAGTACTTCGACCGTCTGCTCACCGCGCTCGATGACCCCGATCCGGCACCCGGCCTGACCAAAGCAGCAAGACGGGCGGCCCGCTCGGGACGCATTCATCAAGCGTGAACTTCACCGTCGAGCCACTCGGCGATCACGACGCGACGGACTTCGCGAGCGGAAACGCCGACCTCGACACTTGGCTTCGAAAACACGCGCACGGCGCCACCGGCCATGGGACTCGCACCTTTGTACTCGTGAGTACCGAAGGCACACTCGTCGGCTACTTCGCGATCGCACCACACTTCATCGACCGAAACGCCGCACCGCCTCGGCTGGCACGGGGAGCCTCGAAACAGATCCCGGCGATTCTCCTGGCCAAACTGGCGCTGGACGGAAGCATCCAAGGCCGCGGACTCGGCTCAGAACTGCTCCTCCACGCCCTCACGACGATCATCACAGCAGCACGAAAGGCCGGCGGTCGAATCGTCTTGGTCGACGCGATCGACCAAAACGCCAGTGAGTTCTACGAGCACCATGACTTCAAGCCCCTTCCCGATCAGCCACGCCGCCTCGTCATGAAGCTGAGCACAGCAGCCAAAGTGCTCGGGCTGCCCTGGCCGTGATCCCACTCACACGACACCACGTCGGGCAGCGCAGTCGCGGTAATCAGGATGCGCCCATCGGGGAGATGGAACTCGGCCTCGACGGCGACGGCGGGGCGCTGAAAGGCCCCGGCAAGGCCGGGAACCTCGGTGGTCACAACAGTACCGACGCCTACAGTGAGCCCGTGTCCGATAGGCCGGGACGACAAGATCGACCGCCGCGTGGCGCCGCTCATCGACCTCGAGCTCCCACCGATTGCCCAGGACCTTGCGGTAGCCCACTACGTCGATCGCCGCCATGAATCCAGGCGTTCGGAGAACACGCGGCGGCACACCGAATCCGGCGTCGCCCTTCGTCCGCAGCGGAAGGCCCAGCCTGAGCCGCTCGATGTGCAACAGCACTACCGCTCCACCGATGAACCGATACCGATTCTGGACTCCTGCGGCGACCATCGCCGCGGACACTTCTGCGACGGCCGTGCATCCTCCGTCCACCGCGACCCACCAACATGACCGGATCCCGGGTCATCGGGTACTCGCTCGCCGGGCCCTCTTGGGTAACCCCCTGTGGAGCGGACTCTTCGATCAGGAGGAGTGCATGTCCACAGCGAAAGAGAAGAAGCGTTCTGGGAGGCCAGCGAAGTACCCGCCGGAGTTCCAGGCTGACGCGGTAGCGATGGTCTTGGACGAGGACCGGACGATCGCGGATGTTGCCCGGTCCCTCGGTGTCGTCGAGGGCACGTTGGGTAACTGGGTCGCCCGGGAACGACGGAACATCACAACGGGAGCGTGATCACGGCAGCAGTCACCGGCCCGCTGGCACGCAGACACTGATGATCCGATGGCTGCCTCGTAACCAACGGCACACTTGGAGGGTCCAACGCCCCATGTCACCGTCTTGCTCCCTCCGACCGTCCACTCCTCGACGCGGCATTGCCGAGCCGGAGGGCGAACGATGAGCGACGACAGTGACTTTCATGCAATGCCCGGAACGACCCGGCCCGACGGCGGGCTCCTGCAGCTAGCAGCCGACCAGATCCAGGAAATGCTCGGCGTCCACCGGCAACTCGACAAGCTCCTGTACCAGTCGGCCACCCAGATCGGCGGCGTCGAGTTCGAGAGCATCTTCAATCCGGTCCCAGCCGAGCGCCTCACCGCCAAGCCCCGGCTCGACGCCATCGACCACGACCAGACGTTCCTGCGTTCATCGCCGCTGTCATCAGCTGACACCGAACGCTCCCTCGGTTTGCTCGAGATTCTCCACGGGCCACACGCGCAGGCGAACGTCGACGTTTTCGTCCGATTCTGTGAACGGGAGAAGGTCTTCGAACGCCTGGCCGATGGACAGTCGTTCGTCTTCGTCGGATCACACCTCGAGTTCCAGGACGTCGGCTTCAACCTCGGCTACCTCACCCGTGCCGCATACCTCCACGGCTTCGACCGCCTCGACAGCCGAGTCACGCTCATGATCGGGCGCCTCCTCGGCTACCTCGAGGTGATGGGACTCAACGTCATCGACGACATCCTCCGACCCGCCGCAAACGTGTTGAAGACCTTCCCCGTCAGCGGCGGCGAGGCGGTCAACGAAGGCGACATCACCGACGAGGATCTCAACCGTCGCGTCCGCAACTTCCGCAAACGCCAGAACGCTCGCACCCGCGAAGAGTTCCTGAAGCTGATGACCTCGAACCACGGCAACATCGTGATCGAGGCCGGCAGCGGCTCCCGTGACGCCAAAGACGAGCGGGGCTATTTGGTCATGGAGCCCTTCGCGCCGGGCACTCGGGAAGACCTGTACCTCGCCTCCCAAGCCGGTGCCGCTATCTATCCGATCTTCGGCGACTACGGGGACGCCGTAGAACCTTCGCTCGTGGCAATCGGGCACGAGGTCCGGTCTCTGCGCAGCCCAGAGCACGTCCACGCCATCGGTGAAGAGATCGCCGGCATCGGCAACCGCGCCCGGGGCGCGGCCCACAAGGACTTCCCCACCGTCGCTCGGTTCAAGACCCCGATCCGCTATGGCAATCACGATCTCGACGCCGAGTAGGCCGGCTCGAGGCACCGGTGACACCGTCGTCGTTCGCCGCGACCGCATGGTGGATGCCAATGGTGCACACCGATTCATCGACGCTGGTCGGAATATCGATCGTGAGCGAGTCGTCGTTGACCGTGAATGCCAGATCGCCGCCAGCCGTGTCGGTGACCGTGGTGGCCGGATTCGCACGGAACGGCAGCGTGATCGTCGACGCCCGAAGCGCGTGCGCGTCGAGGCGCCAGAAGTGGGCCCACACCGTTTCGTCGTGTGCGCTGAAGCGAACGTCATGGCCTTCCACGGAACGGTCCTGCGCATGCACCCACGCTCGGGTGCCCCGAATGCTTGCGCGGTGCGCGGTGGACCGCTCAGCCAACCAACCGAGTCGCCTGAGCTGTTCATCAGGGATCGCCCCGTCGCCGCGAGGTCCGATGTTCAGCAGCACGCTGCCGCCCTTGGAAGCGACGTCGACGACCAACCGGAGCAGTTCGTTCCGGTCGAGAAAATCCGATTCGACCGATGCCCGATTGAAGCCGAAGCTTCGATCCATGCCTCTCACGCATTCCCACGGAGTCCGCGAGATGTCGGGAAACTTCGCGAACTCCGGGGTGCGGTACTGGAAGAACCGGGGCTTCGGAGGAACGAGCGGGCCCTGCTTCAGCGCGTTCGCCGCCAACCGATCGACCACCTTGCGACCGGCCCGCGTCTTGAGCACGCCCGATCCCATGACCGGGGTGAGCCATCGGTCATTGACGACCCCGTCGGGAACGCGATCGAAATAGGTGCCGAGAAGATCCACCAGATGAGATTGGCCGGCCGGCCACGAGACGTCGTTCCAGAGCACCGACGGTTCGTACCGCTCGATCAACTCACGGACCTGCGCGTCGGCATAGTCGGCGTACCCGCCGCCAGGGGTCGAGGCGAGCATGTCGCCGAAGCTGCCGATGGGACTGGCATCGAAAGTCCAGTCGAGTCCGCCCGAATAGTAGAGACCGAACCGCAACCCACGGGCGCGCACCGCCGCGGCCATTTCGCCGACGACGTCACGCTCGGTGTGCCACCCGGTGCGATTCGGGTTCAGAACCGACGTCGGCCACAGACAGAACCCGTCACAATGTTTTGCGACGAACACCACATGCGTCGCGCCGGTCGACGCGAACAACTCGGCCCAGCGCTCGGGCTCCCACGACTCCAGACCGTCGACGAAAGGTTCCACGAAGTCCTCATAGGTGCCTTCGCCGTAGGTCTCATGGTGGAACACACTGACGGGACTCTCGGGGAACCGAAGCGAATTCTGATACCACTCCGCATATGGGCTGCGCGCGAACGGTGCTGGGTCACGGCTCGTCTGTAGGTCCGCGAGATCCTCGCCCACCGGTGCGAACCCGGGCACCGAGAACAACCCCCAATGCACGAAGATCCCGAGTTTACCGTCGGCCCACCAGGTGGGCACTCGACCACGGCGTGCCGCGAGATCGGTCATCGCCACGACTTGATCATCGGGTCGGCACGGTGCGACCGCCGAGGCCCTTCCGCACGTTCGTCAATGCGCAGCACGGTGTGCATCATGCCAGCATTCGGCTCCGAAAGTCGGACGTTTCGCCGATCACAGCCAGCGCCTCAACGCGACGTGAACTTCTCCCGCCGAAACGTCGTCCGCTTGCCCTTGATCGTCGTGCGTTTCATGGCCGAGATGACCTCGTCCACCGTATCGCTCGGCACCTCGACGAGCGAGAAGTTGTTGGTGATCTCGATATGTCCGATGTCCTTCCCGGACAGGCTGGTTTCCCCGGCAATCGCCCCCACCAGGTCGCCCGGCTTCACGCCGCCCGCATACCCAGCGGCAACATACAGCCGGGTCATGTCGCGGCCCCCGCTCTTGGAGCGTCGATCGTCACGGTCGCGTCGCGGTCCCCGGTCGTCGCGGCCGCTTTGACGCGACGGACCCGAACGGCCAGTGCGGTCGCGCTTGGGGCGATCACTCGCCAGATGAGCCGGAGGGATGTCCCGTTCTCCGTCGGACGAACCGACGGTCGCCTCGTGTGCAAGCTTCAGCGCGGCGAGCGCGATCTCGACCGCGTCGTAATCGTCGGCGAGCGTGTCGACGATCGGTCTGAACCGGTCGAGCTCGTCACTGGTGAGTTCGGTGCGCACCGCTTCCATCGTGCGTTCCATGCGCCGCGACCGAAGGTCCTGCACCGTGGGAACCTGCGCCACCTCCATGCGGCGCCGCGTCATGCGTTCGACGTTCTTCAGACTCCGATGCTCACGTGGGTCCACGAGCGTGATCGCCACCCCATCACGCCCCGCCCGACCGACCCGACCGATCCGATGCACGTAGGACCCGGGCGCGGACGGGACGTCGAAGTTGACGACGTGGGTGAGCACGTCGATGTCGAGCCCGCGGGCGGCCACATCGGTCGCCACCAGCAGATCGGCGGCGCCGGTGCGCACCCGCTGCATGACCCGGTCACGCTGGGATTGATCCATGCCGCCGTGCAACGCCTCGGCCTGATAGCCGTGCCCGTTCAGCTTCTCGGTGAGTTCCTCGACGTCGACCCGGGTGCGACAGAAAACAAGCGCTGCGGTGGGCGCTTCGATGTCGAGGATGCGCCCCAGTGCGGCGGTCTTGTCGGAGCGTCGCACGATGTACGCCGTTTCACGTACTTTGGCATCGTGGCCCTCGGGCGTGGGCGCAGCATCAATCGTGATACGGACCGAGTCCCGAAGGTACTTGCGGGCGATCGACTCGATCCGTGCCGGCATCGTGGCCGAGAAGAGCACCGTCTGGCGCGTCGACGGGGTGGCGTCGAGGATCGACTCGATGTCTTCGGCAAAGCCCATGTCGAGCATTTCGTCGGCCTCGTCGAGAATCGCGACCTGCAGGTGCTCGAGCTGCAGGCTGCCTCGATGCAGATGGTCCAGTGCACGCCCCGGAGTCGCGACCACGACGTCGATCGATCGGCGCAACGCCTTGAGCTGGCGGCCCATCGGCTGGCCGCCATAGAGCGGGAGCACGTCGACGCCGAGGTCCCGCCCATAGGCGTGCACCGCTTCGGACACCTGCATCGCCAGCTCTCGGGTCGGTAGCAACACCAACACGCTGGGCCCGCCACCCGATGAGCGGTCCCGGCCGACCATCAACCGTTCGATGGCCGGCAGGGCGAACGCTGCGGTCTTGCCGGTGCCGGTCGCGGCCTGGCCGACGAGGTCCTTACCCTCGAGCAGCGCTGGGATGGTCGCCTGTTGAATTGGGGTGGGTTCTTCGTACCCGAGACGGGTCAGGGCCTCGAGGAGTTCGGGACGAAGCCCCAATGCGGCAAAGGTGTCGGGCCCGTCGTTCGTCATGACCCGATCCTTCCCCGCAGCGCCGTCAACCCCAAATTCGGCCGCTGGTATGATCCAGGCTCCATCACGACCGGGGGAAGCAGCAATGCACGAGGTTGGACTCGAAGACGCGTCCTGGTGGCGGGGCCGTCAGGACGAGTACCTGGCTTCGGCGGCGACGGTGTGGATCCCGACATCGCCACTGAACGTCATCGCCCACCTGGCACGCTCACGGCGCGAACCCGGGCACGTCGTCGACTGGGGTGCGATCGACGATGCCGTGCTCCAGCGATGGTTCCGGCGCATCGACAACTGGCTGGACTGCGCCGACTTCGACGTCCTTCGCCTGGTCACCCTTTGGTTCGACGGGGTCGATGTCCTGCCTGGCCATGTCCGAAGTGCGCTCGCCGATCGCTTCGCGGCCTTTCGCTACTGGTACACCGACCCGGCGACTCGCGACAGAACCGACGAGCGCTGGTACTGGTCGGAGAACCACCGCCTCATCTTCCACACGTGTGAGTACCTGGCCGGTCAGGCCCTGCCCGACGTCGCCTTCGGCGTCACCCAGATGACCGGCGAGGACCACCGCCGCCGCGCCGCCGACCGTTTGGCCGCATGGTTCGACGAAAAGGCGACCGACGGGTTCAGCGAGTGGCATTCGGACGTGTACTACGCCAAAGACCTCGCTCCCCTGCTCACCCTCGCCGAGTTCGCTGACGACGCCGCGCTGGCCCAGCGGGCCGCGACGTTTTGTGACCTGGTGCTGTACGACCTCGCGTTGCACCACCACCGGGGCAACGTCGGGGTCACCCACGGCCGGTCGTACATGAAGAACAAGGCGCGCGCCCGCGACCAACCGGTGTTCGGGGCCACCAAGTTGTGCTTCGACGCCACTGACGAAACGTGGCCGATCGGCGACGGTGACGAAGTCGACCTGCTCCCCCTGGATGAGTCGGCAACGCTTCTCGCCCGGGCGACCCGCTACCGGCCGCCGGCGATCCTGCGCCGCGTCGCCACCAGCACCGACGAGTTCGTCGACCACGAATCGATGGGTATCGAGATCGACCCCTCCGGACCGGCCACCGAGAACCCGGTGCGTGCCGACGGGCTCAGCTACACCGACCCCGAGATGGTGCCGTTCTGGTGGGACCGGGCCGCGCTCACCCCATGGCAACTCATCGGGCTCACCGTCGACACGCTCGAGCGCCACGACCTTTGGGACGCGAACCTGTTCGCCATCTTCAAGGTCATGCGTGACGCGATGGGTTCCGACCCCGAACTCTGGAAATCCGTCGCCGCCGAGTTGCACCCGATGGTGAACGCGGGCCTGCTCAGCAAGGTGTCCACCACCACCTGGCGCAACGCCCATGGAATGCTCTCCACGGCCCAGGCCTACCGACCCGGAGCGGTGGGGTTCCAGCATCACATCTGGCAAGCCACCCTGGATGAGCGGGCGATCGTCTTCACGATGCACCCGGGCAACCCACCGACGGCGAATGCCGGTGACTATCTCGACGACGACCGCTACTGGACCGGCTCGGCGACCCTTCCTCGCTCGGTGCAGCACCGCCGGGTCGGCGTCCACGCCTTCGAGCCGGCGTTCCCGCCCCCCGACACCGACCTGCTGGCACCCTTCGCGTACGAGCCGTCCACCCATGCCTACTTCCCGACCGAGAACTTCGACGAGATGCGTCGCGCCGGGAACTGGACGATGGGGCGTCGACGACACGGCTACGTGGCGTTGTGGTCGTGGCGGCGCCCGGACTGGCGCCGCCACGACCCGGCGACCACCTACACCGCCGGGCTCGTCGACGATTTCGACCTCGTTGCCGACGGCGGCGCCGACAACGTCTGGATCGTCGAGATGGGCGACGTGGACCAGTCCGGGTCCTTCGACGCGTTCTGTGCGGCGATCTCCGCTGCGACGGTGCAGGTGGATGACCCGGGATGGGCCGCAACCCGACCCCACCCCGGCTTCGCCATCCGCTACGAATCACCTTCGGAAGGGGTCGTCGAGTCTCGCCCGGATGCACTGCTCACCGTCGACGGCCACCCCATCGAACTCGACCACAAGCGTCGCTTCGACAATCCGTTCACCTCCATCGCGCGTGGCGACACCACGGTGCCCATCCGCGACCACATCGAGAGTTGGGTCCTCGACCTCGCCGCCGGGACCCGCGGTCAGCTCTAGGACGAGCACCCGGCGCCCTCCACCGAAGCTGCACGCCCGGAACCTCACCAGACGCGCCGCGCCGGCACTCCGGATCGCAGCCGCGGCCGGGTCGTCCGGGCTCGCTCAGGTTCGCGCGCAGACCAGCACGCGTGCTCCGGACCTCTCGAACCGGAACTTGCGGGGAAGCGACGATCGGTCATCGGGAACCAATACTTCCACCGTGGTTCCTGGCGCCACGCGACCGATCGGCGGTGCCGAGAGCCCGCGTGCAAATCGGCGTGTTCGGATATCGATCGGGTGCCCCAGGGCCGATTGCAGCCATGCCGGCGAGACCGACGGTCACCGCAATGCCTGCGGGCCGCTGCGCGGCTCGACCCGCGAGTCTCTGATCTCGACACAAGATGCGATCGGAATCGTCTGCCGCTCCCGCACTCACGATGATGTCGGACACGGAGACTCCTCGAGCGTGGCGCAGTGTCCAGCACGACATGATCGAAGCACGGCCGTCGCGCCAGGGCACCCGACACCGAGGCCGAGACGGTCAATCCCGATGGCGTTCGGTGACAATGAGGGTGCGATCGCGTTCGCTGAGGTTCAACCACCGTCGCCATTCGTCGGCCGTCAACGGCGAGTCCTCGAACAAGCCAGGGGACTCTCTGGAGTGAACGACATACCACAGCCTGACGATTCCGTGGAACACCTCGTCGGAAGCCAGTGGCGTGGTGTCCCCGTCGGGCGGCCGCAACAGTTCCTGTACCTGTCGTTGCTGAGCCGCAGTCAACCACGACGCCAGACGATGCTCGGCCTCGTCGGTGAGGGTCAGGTGATCGTGCGAACCGAGCCAGCCGTCGATGGCGCGCTTCGAGCGCTCCAATTCGGCACTGTCGGAGGTGTCCAAGAGTGCTTCGCGCACGACGACGTCACCTTTCGTGGCGCGCATCGGATCAGAGGTTACGACGACTTCCACGACCCGCCTCACTCCAGCGGGGCAAGGACGGAGCCGTCCACCGTTGCTCGACAACTCACTGCTCGGAATGCAGTACGGCACGCCCGCTTCGCTCATCTTCAGTGCAAGCGCCGCTCCGAACGTGTGGCTGTCGAATTCGGACGCGGTCACGAGTTTCACCGTTTCACCACGGTCGAGTCGTGGGACCACCGCATCGCCGGCGACCTTCACCACCTCCTGCAGACGTTGTTCACCTTCGCCGTGAACAGACGGCAGGTTCAACACCGTCAGCACCAGCGCGAGCGCGGCGCAGGGAGCGATGATCGGCCACGTCGCCCGAGGCCGCACGAGCCGGATCACGTTGACCAGCACGGCGAACCAGACGAACATCGCGGTCGGCCACAACGACCGCAGATAGCCCGTGGGCGGGCCGAAGTAGCTCGGCGCCGACTGCGCCGAGATGGTCCCGGCCACGAGGGCGGTCCCCGACACGATCAGCAGCCACAACCCCGTGCGGTCGTCCCGGCGGGACGCCGCGACCAGCAACGCCACCATGGCGACGACGACAAGAGTGCCGACGACCACGTCGACGAGAGCGAGGTCTCCGAGGACCTTGCCGCCCAGTGGCCTTGCGATGAACGGTGGCGAATCGAGCGTGCCCCGAAGCCAGAATGGCGGTCGGACGACCACGGACGACACGTTGTGTAGCGCAGCGTCCCACGATCCGACACTCGGTCGATCGGTTCCCGCGCTCGCGAACAGCACCCGGAGGTTGCCGGGACTGGTGGTGAGCTGTTGGATCACGGTCGGGATCCACATGACCACGGTGATCGCACCGGCGGCGATCAGGCTCCGATTGATCCTCCGACTACGTTCCGGCCGCCCGTCGGGGTCCTCACGCCTCATCCGTCGAGTCCACAGCCACAAGCCGATCGGCGCGCACAGCCCCACCAGAGGAACCGTCACCACCAGGACGAGGTGATCCAACCAGAGAAAGTTGGCGACGACGGCCAACACCGGGACCGCCGCGAGATCGCCGTCGGCCACCGACCAGACCGCGAGGAGAAACAGGGCGGTCGGAATGATGATCATGTCCATCGGCACGGGCGTGACGAGAAACACGCTGCCCGTCGACCATGACAGGGCCGCGAACAGGGCGATGCCGACGAACGCCTCAGCGAGGCGGAGTCGCCGCAACAGGAGCCAGACCGCCAGCGCGACCCACACGGAGTTGAGCAGCGCCATCGCCACCGGTGGCCCCCAGACGTTTCCGAACAACTGCGTCGGAACCGCAAGGACATAGAGCTGCCACGCACCCGGAAAGAACGACTGGTACCCATCGGTGGTCGCCGCCGCAGCGGGCATACCGACGAGGGGAAACGGGCCTCCGAACACGTCCCGGGCTCTGATGACCGTCGCCGCAGCGTCCGAGGCCGGAAACACCCCGCGCAGCCCGTCCCTGATCGCCGCCACCCAGATGGGCAGGATCGCCACGGCGATGACGAGCAGTCCCACCCACCGCGGCGCGTCGGCACCTGTCGTGCTCGGCGCTTCCGCCAAGCGAGGATCGGCCCGGGACGCGTCCGTGGACGCACTCACCGTCGCGTGCACCGAACTGGCAGGCGGCCGATGTCGAAGCGTTGATCCTTCATCCGATCCCGACGGGTTCGCGGTCCCCCGACCGACCTGACGCGCCGTCGCGCGCCCGGGCTGCGTCCGAGGTCTCGTCGTCGCGATGACGGCCAGGCCGCGGACGGCCGAGACGTGAAGCGAGTTCGGCCGAAGGTCGTTCCACCGAGTGATAGAAGACGACCATTGCGCCGAGACTCGACGCCACACACACCGCGATGAACCACAGCGATGCTCCATCCACGGCGAAGACCGCGCCGAGCAAGGTGATGAGTGGGAGGTGCACCAGGTACAGACTGTAGGAGCGTTCACCGACCCACACGAGGGGACGCGCCGACATGGCTCTGGTCGTCACGGGCCAGCTCACCAACAGGACGATGAACAGGCCGACCCCCGCCAGGGGCAGCGCCTCGGTCAACCCACTCCCCAGACGCGGGTCGATACGATCGGTCATCGTCAGCCACCCCATCGGTCCACGAACGGCGATGAGGGCGAACGACATCGCGAGCAGCAGCCACCCGATGCGGGGACGCGGCCA
The DNA here is from genome assembly GCA_035703405.1 of Acidimicrobiales bacterium. GTDB lineage: Bacteria > Actinomycetota > Acidimicrobiia > Acidimicrobiales > Iamiaceae > JAFDWI01. The sequence goes on from DASSYG010000406.1 coordinate 13,250, forward strand.
GTCGTAGTCGGCCAATGGCTTCTCGAAAGCGGCGAGAGCCACACCGACCCCGAACATCGGCAGGTAGAGAATCGCCCGAGTGGTACTGAACGATGTCTCGTACGTCAGCCTGATCCACGGCTGCAATCCGACGAGGATGACGCACGCCAACCCGAAGATCGCCGGAGTCGCCCGGAATCGTCGATGGGGTCCGCATCCGATCACGACGAGCGCCATCAGGATCACCGGAAGCAGCACCGAGAACCACATCTCCCAGCGCAGCGACCACCAGACCACGTTGAGCGGGGCGTCGATCAATCCGAGCAGGCCCACGTTGGTGGCCAACTTCGAGACCGATGTGCCGGCAGCGCCGAGGTCGACCACCCCGCGGCCCGTACCGTCGATCGCCTGTCGGAGGGCGAGCAGGCCCACCGCGAGCACCGCCGAAGCGAGCACCGGCGGATACAGACGGATCAGCCGGCGGACGTAGTAGCGAAACCAGGCGCCGGACCGGCCCTTCCAGAACGACCGGGTGAGGACGAAACCACTCAAGACGAAGAAGCTCATGACCGCTGGGCGCCCGTCGAGGAGTACCCGGGCCGGCGAAAACGCGGCGATCCATTCGAGTGCCCCGTCGGCCCGGTAGTCGTACATTCCCTGTCGGAACCATGCCGAGAACCCCAGCGTGTGGTACACCACGACCACCAACGCTCCCACCCCGCGCAACCCGTCGAGGGCGTCGAGTCGTCGGCCTGCCACGTCGTCGTGCTCCTTGGATCTGGGTCGGGGGCCACCGGCTGCCCAGGTCACCGACACCCTTCCATCGCCGTGGCGGCCGTGAGCGGCCGGTCTGGGATTCTACCGGGATCCTGAGCCAGGGACACCGACCGGACTCGAAAAGACAGGGTGCTCCCGCCTCGACCCGGTGGTGGGATCGGGGAGGCGGGAGCGCCAGTCAGCGTAGCCGCTGCAGGAACACTGCTCCAGTTCGTCATCCCCCCACTGCAACCGACCACAATGGACGAATGCAACGACAGCTCTTCACCACCGAACACGACCTGTTTCGGAGCGCGGTGCGCGAATTCGCCTCGAAGGAGATCGTACCGAACATCGAGCGGTGGGAGTCCGCGGGCATCGTCGATCGTGAGCTGTTCGCCACCGCCGGCAAGGCGGGATTTCTCGGTATGGCGATCGACGAAGAACTCGATGGGGGTGGCAGCGACGACTTCCGTTTCAACCAGATCTTCAACGAGGAACTGCAGATGGTGGGCGCAGGCGGAGCCGGTCTGGGCCTGACGCTCGAAAGCGATGTCGTCCTCCCCTACTTGCTGCATCTGGCGAACGACGAACAGAAGAAGCGGTGGCTCCCTGGTGTCGCGGCGGGCGAGACGATCATCGCGATCGCCATGACCGAGCCTGGAATCGGTTCGGACCTGGCGTCGATGTCGACGTCGGCCATTCGCGACGGCGACATCTACCGGCTCAACGGCTCGAAGACCTTCATCACCAATGGGATCAACGCGGACCTGGTCATCGTCGCCGTCAAGACCGACCCGTCCCAGCGTCACAAGGGAATGTCGCTCCTCGTGGTCGAACGAGGAATGGCCGGCTTCGAGCGCGGGCGAAACCTCGCCAAGGTGGGCCTTCACTCCCAGGACACCGCTGAACTGTTCTTCGATGACGTGGCGGTGCCGGCGGCGAACCTGCTCGGCACCGAAGGCGACGGCTTTCTGCACCTGGTCCACAATCTTCCCCAGGAGCGTCTGTCCATCGCGGTCAGCGCGGTGGCCGGCGCGCAAGCCGCGCTGAAGTGGACCCTGGACTACGTCACCGAGCGCACCGCGTTCGGTCAACCGATCGGGTCGTTCCAGAACAGCCGCTTCGTCCTCGCCGAGATGCGCACCCAGATCGACATCGCCCAGGTGTTCATCGACCGCTGCGTCGAGGCACTGAACACCGGAGATCTCACGGCCGTGGAGGCCGCGGAAGCAAAATGGTGGTGCACCGAGTTGCACAAGCGCGTCGTGGACCAGTGCGTCCAGTTGCACGGCGGCTACGGCTACATGATCGAATACCCGATCGCCCGGGCCTACGCCGACGTACGAATTGCGACGATCTACGGTGGCACCACCGAGATCATGAAAGAGATCATCGGCCGCGACATGGGCGTGTGAGGGGGCCCCACCCCCACGACTCATTCCATCATCAAGAGGCTGAGCAGAATCGTCAGGATGGCGAACACGATGGCGAACACGACCGTGATCCGGTCGAGGTTCTTCTCCATCACCGACGAACCCGAAGCAGCAGCGCCACCACCCATGAAGTCGGACAGGCCGCCGCCCTCGCCGCTGTGCAGCAGGACGAGAATGCACATGACCACGGCCACGACCACGAACAAGATTCCGACGAACGTCACCATTGGGTGAAGACCTTCCGATCAGGGACCGACCGATTCTAGCAGTGGGGCCTGGCGAGACCGAGTTCCGCGTGCCGCGTGCCTCGGTGCGCCGGGCGCTCAGTCGGCGGACTGGTTCCGGTAGTTCACGATCGGTGCGAAAGAATCGGCGTCCAACGACGCCCCACCGACCAACGCGCCGTCGATGTCGGGCTGCGCCATCAGTTCGACGGCATTGCCGGCCTTGACCGAGCCGCCGTATTGGATGCGCACGGTCGCTGCCCCAGCAGCACCGGCCACGTCGGACACGACGCCACGCAGGTACGCACACACCCGCTGCGCGTCATCGGCGCTTGCCACCCGACCCGTCCCGATCGCCCAGATCGGTTCATAGGCGACCACGAAGGTGCCGATGTCCTCGGGCGTCGACCCTTCGAGCGCGGCCCGCAGCTGGGAACCGACCCGCTCTTCGGTGTGGTCCGCTTCGCGTTCTTCGAGCGTTTCACCGACACAGATGATGGGCGTCATCGACGCTCCCCGGACCGCCGCGACCTTGGCCCTGATGACCTCGTCGGACTCACCGAACAGCGTCCGGCGCTCGGAATGGCCGACGATCACGTATTGAACGTGCAGTTTGGCGAGCATGCCGACAGCGACCTCACCGGTGAACGCGCCCGAGGTCTCCTGGTGGCAGTTCTGTGCGCCAAGTGCCATGTCGATCCGGTCACTCTCCAGCACCGTCTGGACCGAGCGAATGTCGGTGAAGGGCGGGTGGATCGACACGTCCACGTGTTCCAAGTCGTCGTTCGTCACGAGATACGACAGCTTCTGCACCTGCTGGATCGCCTCGAAATGGTTGTGGTGCATCTTCCAGTTGGCGCTGATCAGCGGCTTGCGATCGCGGGACCGGGTCTTTGGAGTACCCAGGGGCACTTCATCTGACATGGATGGCCTCCCTGAGGGCACGGAGTCCGGGCAGGTCGCCGAACTCGAGCAACTCGAGTGAGGCACCGCCGCCGGTGGATGCGTGATCGATCGAATCGCGGAGTCCGAACTGGGCGATCGCGGCGTTCGAATCGCCACCACCGATCACCGAGTATCCGTGCGTCTCGGCCACGGCCTCGGCGACGGTTCTCGTGCCGGCGACGAAGCGGGGATCTTCGAACGCCCCCATCGGGCCGTTCCACAGCACCGTGCCCGCCTCGGCGATGATGTCGGCGAACGTCCCGGCCGTCTCGGGGCCGATGTCGAAGCCTGCCCAACCGTCGGGCACGTCAGGTCCCGTCTGTCGGACCTCGCCACCCACTGACGGGTCGAACAACTTCCCGTCGGCGGACATCGCGACCAGGTCGGTGGGCAGATGGATCGTCGCGTCACTCGCGAGAAGTTCTCCGCAAGCATCGAGGTGATCGGGCTCGAACAGCGAGGAACCGATGGCATGACCCTGGGCGGCGAGAAACGTGAAGCACATGCCACCACCGATCACCAGCGAGTCGGCGATTCCCACAAGCGCCTCGATGACCCCGAGCTTGTCCGAAACCTTCGAGCCGCCGAGGGCCACGACGAAGGGACGACGCGGCCGGCTCCGGATGCCACCGAGCACCTCGACCTCGTCGAACAGCAGCCTGCCCGCGGCGCTGGGCAGGCGGGAGGGTGGGCCGACCACCGACGCGTGGGCACGGTGACTCACGCCGAATGCGTCGTTCACGTAGAGGTCCTGGCCGTCGGTGAGCCGGTCGACGGTCGCCGGGTCGTTCGCGGTCTCACCGGGGTCGAAGCGCAGATTCTCGAGCATCTGCGCGCCCGGAACCATTGCCTGGAGCCGTTCGGCCAGCGGTGTCGTCGACAGTTCGGGCACCACCTGGCCTTTGGGCCGACCGAGATGGGTCGCGACCGTGATCTGCGCGCCCTGGTCCGAGAGCCATTGCAGCGTCGGCCGCGATGCAGTGATCCGAAGGTCGTCGACGATACGGCCATCGTCCAATGGCACGTTCCAGTCGGTCCGTACCAGCACGCGCTTTCCGTCGAGGTCCCCGAGGTCCTCCAGGCGCGGCAGACCGTCGATCGGGTTGTCCGGCGTCGTCACGTCGTTTCGGCGATCAGCTCGAAGCGAGCTTCTCGCCGGTGATGCGGACCAGGTCGACCAGACGGTTCGAATAGCCCCACTCGTTGTCGTACCAGCCGAAGATCTTGACCAGGTCGCCCATCGCCATGGTGAGGGGGGCGTCGAAGGTGCAGGACGCCGCGGTGCCCACGATGTCCGAGGAGACGATCGGCGCTTCGGAGTAGTCGAGCACCGATGCGAGCGGACCAGACGAGGCGGCGGCCTGGAAGGCTTCGTTCACCTCGTCGTCGGTCACCTCCCGGTCGAGGATCGTGACGAAGTCGGTGATCGAACCGACGGGCACGGGGACCCGCAACGAGGTGCCGTCGAGACGGCCCTTCATCGACTCCATGACCAGCGACGTCGCCCGTGCGGCGCCGGTGCCCGTGGGCACCACGTTGATCGCCGCGGCCCGCGCCCGACGGGCGTCCGAATGGGGCCCGTCGACGAGCTGCTGATCGCCG
>DASSYG010000059.1:0-3000 GCA_035703405.1 Acidimicrobiales bacterium
GGCCCGACCGTCACGGTGGGCTCGTCTGATGCCATAGCGAACAGGTTATTCCAGGCCACGCCGACCGGTGGTCTCCGCCGCCGATCACCTCGCCCACGTCACCCCAGCGCCACCCACCACGGCTCGTCCGCACGCGGCCGCGACACATCCACCCGCTGTCCCGGCATCGGCACGGCAGTGGCGACGCCGCCGGCCTCCGCGGCGGGCAGGAGACGCGCGATCGGCTCCGACCAGGCATGGAACGCCAGGTTGAACGTGCCCCAGTGCACCGGCACGAGGAGGCTGTCACGGCGCTCGGTTCCGCCGAGATCGAGGTGGGTGCGCACCGCCTCTTCCGGGTTCATGTGGATGTCGGGCCACCGTAGGTCGTACGCCCCGACCGGGAGAAGTGTCAGGTCGAACGGTCCGTACTTCTCACCGAGATCGGCGAATCGGCGGGTGTATCCGCTGTCGCCGCCGAAGAACACCGAGTGGGCGGGACCGGTGAGCACCCACGACGACCACAACGTGATGTTGCGCTGCAGACCTCGACCCGAGAAGTGGCGGGCTTCGGTGCACGTCACCTTCAGTCCGTCGATCTCGGCGTGTTCGTCCCAGTCGAGTTCGACGATGCGATCCTCGGGTACCCGCCACTTCCGCAGATGCGCTCCCACCCCGACGGGCACGAGGAACTTGGTCCGGGGCTGTGTTGCCGCCAGCGATTCGACGGTGAAGCGATCGAGATGGTCGTAGTGGTCGTGCGAGATGATCACCGCGTCGATCTGTGGGAGCACGGTGAGTTCGACCGGGGGGCGATGCAGGCGCATCGGGCCGATCGCCGACGAGGGCGAGACCCGATCGCTCCACACCGGGTCGGCGAGCACCCGATATCCGTCGATCTCGACCAGGACGCTCGAATGCCCGAACCACGTCACCGCGAGCGGCCCCGAGTCCACGGGCGCGACGTACGGGGCGATCGGGACGTCCCCCGTCGGTCTTCCACGGGAACCACGGGCGAGCAGGTCCTTGACGAGCCCACCACCGGCCTCGGGATCGAGGGCCGACGAGGGCTCGGTGTTGTGGAACCGTCCCTCCCGGTACTGCGACGATCCGGCCGCATACGGGCGGATGTCGGACACCGAAGCACCGATCGATGTGGGCAGCCCGCGCGCGGCGCGGGCAAGCCACGCGAGCCCGACGCCCGCGGCGGCGGCGGAGGACGCCACCCGCCCGAGGTTCATCGGCCCTGGAAGATCGGGTCGCGGCGTTCGGCCCGCGCTCGGCGTGCTTCCTGCGCGTCCTCACTGAGCCACGCTGCGGCGGCGGCCGCCTGCTGTTCGGCGGTGGGATCGCGGCGGGTGCCGTCGTCGTTGAGGAACAGCTTGTGTGCGTGCATCGACAGCGGCGCGAGCTTCGCAATCTCCTGCGCCCACTCCTGAGCGGCCGCCAGGTCGCCGATCTTGTTGGCCAGACCGTAGGCGAGCGCATCGTCGGTCTCGATCGCTTCGCACGCGAGCATCACCGTACGGGCGCGTCCCCCACCGACGATGGAAGCGAGTCTCCGCACTGTCCACCGGTCCACCGAGATACCCAGCTTCGCCGCGGGTACCGCGAACCTCGCGCCGGGCGCGACCACACGCAGATCGCAGGCGAGCGCCAGCTGGGTGCCCGCGCCGATCGCGGGACCGTTGACTGCGGCCACCACCGGGAGCGGTGCTTCCACGATCGTGCGGAGCAACTCCGCGAGACTGTCGGTGAACCCCTCGGCGTACACATCGCCGGACAGATCAGCACCCGCACAGAACGACGTACCGCGTCCGGTGATCACGACCACCCGCGCATCATCCTCGACAGCCTTCTCCACGGCCTCGCGGATTTCCACACACAACTGGGTGGTGAGCGCGTTGCGGCGTTCCTCACGCTGGAGCTCCACCTTCACCACGGCACCGTCGCGGCTGATTCCGATCATCACTACCCCATCCTGTTCGATTCGAGCATCCGCATCATCCCACCACCACGCCCGCGGTGATGAAGTCGAGACCATTGTCCCTGGACCCGTCGACACCGACAGCGAACAATGGGGGCAAGGTCCGACCTGTCACACGAGTACGGAGCCATCATGAGCACCCGGATTCCCGATTCCGACGTCGTGCGGATGGCCGTGGATCTCGCGTGCCGCGCACCCTCGGTACACAACAGCCAGCCGTGGCACTGGCGCTACGAGACCGGATCACTCGATCTGCACGGCGACTCGTCACGCATGCTCGGAGCCGTCGACCCTTCGGGCAGGCAACTCGTCCTGAGCTGCGGCGCGGCACTGCACCACCTGCAGATCGCGTTCACCGCATTGAAATGGTCGACCGAGGTCCGGCGTCTCCCCGACGGTGCACACTCCGATCATCTCGCCACCGTGCGTTTCGGGCACGACGCCCGGCCGGCCTCGCACGATTTCGATCTCGTCGCCGCGATCAGACGACGCTATTCCGACCGCCGCCCGCTCGCAGCACCCGATACAGCCACGACGCGGAGCATCGTGTCGTGCGTCGGGCCGGGTGACGCGCAAGTGACCGTCCTGTCTCCCGCAGCACGGGAGGTTCTGGCCGACGCGACGGCACGTAGCGCCGCCCTTCGCCGCTACGACACCGCATACCAGGAAGAACTCCATTGGTGGGCCGGACACACCACCAGGACCACCGGCATTCCGCCCGAAGCATTGGTGACCACGGAGCAACATCACCGGGTCGACGTCGGACGCCGCTTCCCCGCGGGCGGCAGAACCGCTCCGGAGGAAGCAGCAACCGAGGTCGATGCGTCGACCATCCTGCTGGTCAGCACCTCGTCGGACGAGCGGCACGCGTGGCTGGCCGCCGGTCGGATGCTCTCGGAACTGCTCCTCGAGGCGACGGCGCACGGCTTGGCGACATGCCCACTGAGCCACGTGACCGAACTTCCGGGTAGCCGGGAGATCATCGCCGGGCTCATCCCCGGCGGCGGCTGTCCGCAGGCGCTGATCCGTATCGG
>DASSYG010000126.1:0-2724 GCA_035703405.1 Acidimicrobiales bacterium
GGTTCAACGACCACCGGCTCATGCACCGACTCGGACGCACCACCCCAGCCGAAGCCGAGACCGCCTACTATGCCAACACCCCGACCAAACAACCGGTCGGTTCCCAACCATCCGAGCGTGCATGAAACCCGGGACGGTTCACTGACCGCGATGATCGCCCTCGGCACCCTCGGATGGGCGGTGTGGGGCATCTGGCATATTGCCCGCCAAAAGCCCACTCGACAACGGGCTCTGACCCACGTGCTGGCGATCATGGCGGGAACCATCCTGTTGGGGGTGATACTGCCTGCGGCCCTGATGGGGATCATCGATCCTCTGCTGGTCTGGATCGTCTACGCAGTGCTCGCGGTCGGCGCCGCTGTGGTCCTCGGGTGGCAATGGCTCGCGCTCGAACCGGGCAAAGGAAAGCATCCCAGTCTGGTGATCACCTCATGCATCCTGCTCGCGGTTCTCGCGACAGCGACCTTCGCTGTGACTTGACGCGAGACCTTCCAGAGCGCGCTCTCGGCGAGCACCAGACGTCCGAGCTTTCCGCATAGACAGCCTTACGATCGATCAGCGCTCGCGCCCGGCGGGCAGGACAGACGGTAGGTTTGCGGCGATGGCTGACGATCCGATCCACCCGTGGAACCCCGACCCGTCCCCCACCCCGAAGTGGTTCACCGACGCGCTCGCCGTCCCCACAGAGTCCCACACCGTCACTGTCGAAGACGCCACGATCGGCTTCCGGACCTGGGGTGAACCCAGCATGCCCGGATTGGTGTTCGTCCACGGCGGGGGCGCCCACAACTACTGGTGGACCCACGTCGCCGCGCTCTTCGCCCACGACCATCGGGTCGCCGCCCTCGACCTGTCGGGTCATGGCGATTCGGACCATCGGGCCACCTACTCGGTCGAGCAGTGGACCCGCGAGGTGATGGCCGTCGCGGACGCCTCCGGCTTCGCCGGGCCACCGGTGGTCATCGGGCACTCCATGGGCGGCATGGTCGCGATCGTCACCGCCGCCATCGCCGGCGAGGGTCGTCTCGCGGGCGCGATCGTCGGCGACTCACCCGTCAGCGAACCCGATCCCGAAGTCGCCTCGGCCCGACTCGGCGTGTTTCGCCAGGCCAAGGTGTACCCGACCGTCGAGGCGGCCCTCCCCCACTTCAGAACCGTTCCGACCCAGCAGAACTACCTCGACTACGTGGTCGACCACGTCGCCCGCCACTCACTACGCGAAGCCGACGAGGGATGGCGCTGGAAGTTCGACCCGAACCTGTTCTCGGCCTTCGCCGGCGACCCGCGCGGAATCGCACTGCCCTACCTCGGCGACATCCGGTGCCGGCTCGCGCTGCTGAGTTTCGAGAAGGGCCTGCTCACCGAGGACATCAGCCAGTTCATGTACGACCGCATGGGACGCGTCACCCCGGTGGTGAGGGTGCCCGAGACCGGTCACCACGCGATGCTCGACCAGCCGCTGTTGCTCATCACCGCGATCCGGGCACTGCTCGCCGACTGGGACCATTCCACGCCGATGCTGCATGGACGCAGGATCGAATCGGCATGAGTGCGCGCACCGACATCGCGATCGCGCCCGAAGCGGCTCGGGACTCCTGGCTCGCCGACGCCGTCCGCGCAGGTGGCGGCACGGTGGTCGATCCGACCGACGCCACCGGTGTGGTCTGGGCGACACCGAGGCACCCCGAACGCCTCGAAGCGTTCCTGGCCGAGCACCCCGGCATCGACTGGGTCCAGCTTCCCTTCGCCGGCATCGAGAACTTCACCCATCTCGTGGACGACCGCCGAACCTGGACGTGTGCCAAGGGCGTGTACGCCGACCCGGTGGCCGAACTCGCCCTCACGTTGCTGCTCGCCGGCATGCGGGGGGTGGGCAGCTATGCCCGACGCACCACCTGGGACACGAGCGACGCGAACGAGCTCGGCCACAACCTGATCGGCGCGAAGGTCACGATCGTGGGAGGCGGCGGGATCGCCCGCTCTCTGCTCTCCCAGCTCGCCGGGTTCGGGGTCACCTCGACCGTGCTGCGTCGCCGAGCCGACGACCCGGTACCCGGCGCCGATCGGACCCTGGGTCTCGACCGGCTGCACGACACGCTCGCCCAGACCGACGCCGTCGTCCTGGCGCTCGCGATGACGCCGACGACCAAGGGGATCATCGACGCCACGGCCCTCGATGCGATTGCCGACCATGCTTGGCTCGTGAACGTGGCCCGCGGCCCTCACGTCGTCACCGACGACCTCGTGGACGCGCTGGCGAGCCACCGCATCGGCGGCGCCGGGCTGGACGTGACCGACCCCGAACCACTGCCCGATGGCCACCCGCTGTGGTCGCTTCCGAACGCGATCATCACGCCCCACGTGGGCAACACCCCGGCGATGGCGGTGCCGCTGCTCGGTGCACGAGTGACCGACAACGTCCGCCGCTTCGCGAACGGTGACGAACTGATCGGACTCGTCGACTCCGAACTCGGCTACTGAGCCGACCCCTCCGGATCGGCCCGACCGAACCGGTCGATCGCCCGCAACACCGGCGTCTCGTCGATCACCCTCGAGAACGACACCTTCTCGCTGGCCGCGTTCAGCGCCAAGAGGACCACCAGCACCACGACCTGTGCCTGCCAGTCGGTCGTGGCGACCAGCCCCCAGCCCAACGCGGCGCCGAGGATGTTCGAGCCCGCATCGCCCAGCATCAACTGCTCGCGGGCATCGAAGAAGACCAGC
>DASSYG010000147.1:0-5509 GCA_035703405.1 Acidimicrobiales bacterium
GGTTCAACGACCACCGGCTCATGCACCGACTCGGACGCACCACCCCAGCCGAAGCCGAGACCGCCTACTATGCCAACACCCCGACCAAACAACCGGTCGGTTCCCAACCATCCGAGCGTGCATGAAACCCGGGACGGTTCAATTCAGCGGATGACTTCGAGGGTGGGTTGGGCGGTTCCGGCTTCGTAGCGTCGGACTTGGGAGACGTGGAGTTGTACGGCGTCTGCGAGGGCGTTCTGGGTGGGAGGACACTGATATGACAACCACTGAGAGCGAGATCGAGACGATGGCGAAGCCGTTCATCGACGAGGCGACGTTGGACCGGTTCATGATCGAACACTTCGACAACATCGCAGACTGGGCCGACTGGGCACTCACCCAGGTCGAGACCTGGAGTGATACCACCACGCCGCTTCAAACCCACCGGGATGCGACGGCCGAGGTGCTGCTCGAGAGCCTGCAGTTGGCACGCAAGCGCACTTGAGGCCAAAAGTCCCGGGCAGCGTGGGAAACCGCCCCACGACCGCCCGGGTCTTGTCAGCCGAGCACTACCCGACTCGGTGTCCGGCGAAGCTGCCGGCGAAGACTCAGCCGAGCGGCGTGAGACTCACGTCGTCGAGCTGCAGCCAGATGTCACCGTGGTTGGTCCACACCCCGCCGAACACCACCACATTGGTGTTGTTGTGAGTGTTCAGGTCGACGGTCACCTTGGTGTAGCCACCGAACTTGGTGAACTGGCGCTCACCGATCACCTGCCCGCCGGTGGTCCGCACCCCGAAGTAGCCGTTGTCGGAGTTGTTCGACGTGCGCAGCCAACCGGTGAGGCGGTAGTCGGTGTTCGACGCCACCTGGACGGTCTGGTGGATGTCGTTCCAGCCCCGGTTGTTGCGCACCCAGCCGTTGCCGGCCCCGGAGTGGCCCAGGCCGATGCCCAGGTCGGTGCCACACCGGTTCAGACAACGCCACGGGCCAATGCCGGGCGACTCGAAGCCGGCGTCGGCAACGACGTTGCCGGCCGGGGCCGGGTTCGCGAACGTGGCCATGATGGCAGGGAGCTCCTGGGTGAACGAGCGTCGCCAGTACCCCCAGTGGTGCAGGCCGTTGCCGTAGTCGACGAAGGTGTGGTCGATGCCGTACGCGTTCAGCCGGTTGTGCAGCACCCAGTTGTTGGCGTGCACGACCGACTCCTGGATGTCGGGGATGATCGGCTGGGTGCCGTCATCGAGCGGCCCGTTCTGACCGTTGCCGGTGTACAGACCGACGTGCATCCCCCGCAGGTTCGCAGCCAAATTCGCCGGGTTGTGGGCTTTCAGGCCCGGCTGGTCGAACGGCGCGATGCCGTAGATCGCGCCGGGGAGCCCACCGTCGATGACCGGCGACACCCCGATCAGCGCCGCGACGGCCGGGTTCTGGCTGTCGACCGCACCCGAGAACGACGAGGCAGAGGCGTAGGTGCCGGGATGCCGGGCGGCGTAGCTCATGGCACCGAAACCACCCATCGACAGCCCAGCGATGGCCCGACCGCCCCGGTCGGCGCGGGTCGAGAAGTTGCCGTCGACCCAGTCGACGAGCTGGTCGGTGTGGAAGGTCTCCCAGGCGGGGGAACCGCCGAGGCCGAAGTTCTGCCAGTTCGCATACCAGCCGCCCTTACCGCCGTCGGGCATGACCACGATCACGGGCTTGCCGGCGGTGATCTGCTGGGCGCCGCCGAAGTCGGTCCAGTCGGTGTAGCTGCCGAACCCGCCGTGGAGCAGGTAGAGGACGGGATAGTCGACCGATGAGTTGTAGCCGTCGGGCAGGAGCACCCGCACGCCGACGGGATGGTTGACGGCTCCGGTCGTGACGGTCACGTCGAGGAGCCGGTCGTTCAGCACGGTCGAGGAGGCGACGTGGATGCCGCCCCCGTCGTGCAGCGTGACGTCAGGCGCCGCGGCGCCGGCGACCGAGCCGGTGCCGACCGATCCGATCATCACCGTCCCGATCAAGGACGTGAGCATGGCGACAACCGCCACGATCGCTGTTGTGGTGCGCTTTCGCATGAGGGAACCCCGCTGGTCGAAGAGTGTTACGAACGTCACAGTACAAGTAAAGAACGCGAATGTCTATGACTTTTTCGGCGCGCCGAAACAGCACCCTCGATCTCCCCTCTACCGTGAGATGTCCGCGTGCCTCAGGGCACCAGCACGAGCTTGCCGAACAGGTCACCTGCGGCCATGCGCTCGAATGCCCCGCGGGCCTCGGCGAGGGGGATCTCCGAGTCGATGACCGGCCGCACACCGGTCGTCGCGCAGAACTGACCGAGCCGCATCAGTTCGTCGCGGTTGCCCATCGTCGATCCCACCACCCGGAGCTGCAAAAAGAACACCCGGGTCAGGTCCGCCGGCGGGTTCGGTCCGGTCGTCGCCCCGCACACGACGATCGTGCCACCGGGCCGGGTGGAGCGCACCGAATGCGCCCAGGTCGCCTCGCCCACGGTCTCCATGACCGCATCGACCTTGGCCGGCAGACGCTCGCCCGCTTCGAACACCGCATCCGCGCCGACCTCGAGTGCTCTGGCCCGCTTGGATTCGCTGCGAGCGGTCGCCCACATGCGCATGCCGGCGGCCCGCCCGAGTACCAGCAGCGCCGAAGCCACCCCGCCACTCGCCCCCTGCACCAGCACCGTGCCTCCCGGCTGCACGCCCGAATTCGTGAACAACATGCGGTACGCGGTCAGCCACGCCGTGGGCAGACACGCGGCCTCGGCCCAACTCAGCTCCTCGGGTTTGGGCACCAGATTCCGGCGAGGCACACACACCCACTCGGCCATGGCGCCGTCGTGGCGTTCTGACAGCAGTGACCGTTTCGGGTCGAAGGTCTCGTCGCCCTGCCAGTCGTCGCTCGCGATCACCGAATGGACGATGACCGGATTGCCGTCGCCGTCCTCTCCGGCCGCGTCACAGCCCAGCACCATGGGCAGGCGGTCCTCGGTGATCCCGACGCCCTGCAGGGTCCACAGGTCGTGATGGTTCAACGATGCCGCCTTCACCCGGACCTTCGCCCACCCTTCCGGTGGGGTCGGATCGGGATGCTCACCGATCTCGAGGCCCGACAGTGGGTCATCGGCGTTCAGGGCGGTGGCGACGGCGGCGAGCATGAAAGCTCCTTCTCTCAGAATGGCGATCGACCACCGATTGTGCCCGATGCGCCGACCCGGTGGCGCTGCGGCGGGCAGAATGCGGTCAATGGCTCTCGTCACCGTCACCCGACCCCGCCCGCACGTCACCGTCGTGACCCTCGACCGGCCCGACCGGCTGAACGCCATGTCGATCGAGCTGATGACCGACCTGCACGACGCGCTGGTCGCCGCGGGCGACGACAACGACTGCCACGTCATCGTGCTCACCGGTTCGGGTCGGGCGTTCTGTTCGGGGCTCGACCTGAAGGACTACGGCGTCGTCCCCAACATCGACGGGCTCACGGTCGGCCGGATCGCCCAACGCTCGATGCGCCACTACTCCCGGGTCGTGCCGCTGCTCCGGCGCCTGCCCCAGCCGGTGATCGCCGCGGTGAACGGGTCCGCGTACGGCGGCGGGTTCTGTCTGGCGCTCGGTGCGGAACTGCGCCTTGCGGGGCGTTCGGCCGCGTTCAACTCGACGGGCATCGTGAACGGGCTGACCAGCACCGAGTTGGGCGTGTCGTGGCTACTGCCCCGACTGATCGGCGCGGCCCACGCGAACGACATCCTGTTCACCGGTCGGACCGTCGACGCCGCCGAGGCGTACCGGATGGGCCTGGTGTCGCGTGTCGTCGACGACGAGGTGCTGCTCGACGAGGCACTTGCCGTCGCCGAAGCGATGTGCGCCTACAGCCCCTACGGCTTGGCCATGACCAAGGATGTCGTGTGGGCGAACCTGGAGAACTCGAGTCTCGAGGCGGCGATCGAACTCGAAGACCGCAACCAGCTCATGCTGGGTTTCACCGAGAATCTGCCCGAGGCGATCCGGTCGTTCGCGGCCGGGCGTGCGCCGGTCTACACCGACGAACCTCGCCGGGATCTGTTCGACTGATCGAGGGGATCGTTCATACGCCTCGAGGAGACTGCCGTCTCCTATGATCCTGCGATGCGCCTGCTCCTCTCGATCCTGTTGCAGCTGATCGCCAATGCGGTCGGCATCATCGTCGCAGCGGCGATCCTCGAGAACATGAGCGTCGACGCCGGCGGCTTCTTCATTGCGGTCGGGGTGTTCACGCTGATCTCGATCGTCGTGTCGCCGATGATCCGCCAGGCTGCGATCAAGAGGTCGCCGGCGATCCTGGGCAGCAGTGCCCTCATCGTCAGCCTGCTGGCGCTCATCGGGACAGCGCTGTTGACCGATGGGATGCAGATCAGTGGGCTGTCGAGCTGGGTGCTCGCGGCCATCATCGTCTGGTTCGCCGGTCTGGTCGCCACGTTCCTGCTTCCCTTCGTGATCTTCAAGCGCCTCCGGGAGAACAAGAGCACGCAGTGACGGCACGGTCGGTTGGGCGGGGGACGACAGCAACCGGAATCGGCCACCAAGCCACACCTTCGACGTGACCGACGCAGCCGCCTCCCCGGACTGGGAACGCCACCCCGCTGACGTCGCACGCCTCGTGGTCTCCGCGACCGTCACCTTCGCACTCGTCGGGTTCTCGCGCTTGTTCGACAACTCGATCGACCGGGTCAGCACCGACGTCGTCCGACTCGTGCGCACCATCCCCGACGGTCTGGCGTTCGCGCTGGTCGGCATCGTCCAGATCATCGTCACCGTGGCCGTCCCCGTCGTCGTGCTCTGGCTCGTCGCCAAGCGGCGGTGGCGCATCCTCGGCCTCGGGGTGTTCGCCGCGATCGCCGGTGGCGTCACGATGGCACTCCTCGAAGGTCTGCTCGACAGCGACGTGCCGGCGGCGTTGGAACGTTCCCGAGTCGTCGAGTCGTGGCTGAGCGGGAGCGCCTACCCCTCGGCATCGCTTCTCGCCGCGGGCGCCGCGGTGATCATCGCGACGACTCCGTTCATGCCTCGCTCCTGGCATCGGATCGCCACCTACGCGATCGTCGGGGTGGCGTTCCTGCGGGTGCTCACCGCCACCGAGATCCCGATGAACCTGCTGTTGATCCTGGCGGTCGGCGCCTGCATGGGATCGGTCGCCCTGGTCGTCGCCGGTGCCCCACCCCGCCGGATCGACCCCGACACGATCGCCGACACCCTCAGCGGTGTCGGACTCGTCGTCGATGCCGTCGAACCGTACGGCACCGAACGCACCGCCCCGAGCTTTCGGGTTCGCCACCCAGAGGGACCCGACAGTCACGCGGTGCTGCTGGGACGAGACCAACGTGACCAGGATCTGGTGCTGCGCGCCTGGCGTGCCCTGCGTCTCAAGGGCTTCCATGCGCGTCGTCCCATCGGTTCTCCGCGACGTGCCGTCGAGAACGAACAACTGATCCTGGCATTCGCCCAGGCCGCGGGCGTGACGTCGTCCCGTCCGGTCGCGATCGGCATCACCGATG
>DASSYG010000222.1:0-4178 GCA_035703405.1 Acidimicrobiales bacterium
CCGAGATCACGACGATCGATTCGGCCCGATCCAGCGCCGCGGCGAGTTGGCGTTCGTGACGCCACCGAGCGGCGGCCTTGTTGGCGGACGTGAGCCGGCTCATGCCCGCCCGACGAGCTCCGCCGTAGGTGGGCTTGTAGGAGATCGGATAGCGGTCGCCCAACGTCAACGGGATCTGGTCGAACACCACGATCACCGATGGCACATCGGCGGGCACCCCGAGCAACTGGTCGAACTGGACGATCACGTCGGCATGCTCCGCGACTGCCGTTTCGAACGCGGGATCACAGACGTTCCGGACCTTGCCGATCTTCGAGCCGGTGTTCCCGGCGACCTCGATGATCGGGTGCGGGCGACAGGCATCGGCCCGCGTGTCGGCGACCTGTGCGGTTCGGACCAATGTGTCGAACAGGTCGGTGATCTCGGAGGTCACCGGATCGGCGAAGCCCACGAAGGTGACGTTCGGTGCGAGACGTTGGTCGAGTTCGGTGATGATCGCCTTGGCCACTGCACCGATACCCCGGAACTGGTGGCCTATCTGGAACACCCGGAGATCGAACCCGATCCGGGCCGGAGGCGTCGCCGCCGTGGTTCGGGTGTCGTCGGGAGCGATCGAGGTCATGGGTTCACCGACCTGCCTGCCAGCTCGTGCACTGCGTCCGCGAGCGCATCGGCCGCGGTGGACCACCGGTAGCGGGTGATGTTCTCATAGCCCTTCGCGGTGAGCTCATCTCGGAGCCCGGTGTCGGTACACACCCGCGCGAGTGCGGAGGCGATCGCCGCTTCGTCGCCTGGGTCGACCAGCAGCGCGGCGTCACCGGTCACCTCGGGTAACACCGAACGATTCCCGGCGACGACCGGTGTGCCGGCCGCCATCGACTCGATCGGTGGCATCCCGAACCCTTCGTACCAGCTCACGTACACCGACGCGGTCGCGCCGCTGTAGAGGGCAGGCAGGTCCCGCGCGAGCACCTCGCCGATGAGCAGTTTGACCTTGTGCCCGGCGGCGATCGCCTGTTCCGCGGCGGCGCGCGTCTCGGCGTCACGCCAGGCGCCTGCGCCGGCGATCACGAGCGTGAAGCGATCGGACACGGCGCGGTCGAGCCGGGTGAACGCGCGGATCAGTCGGGCCTGGTTCTTGCGAGGTTCGATGTTCCCGACCGCGACCAGGTAGTCGCCGAAGATGCCGAGGCGGTGCTTCATGTCGGCGATCTCTGCGGCCGAGCGGCGGTAGAAGCGCTGCTCGTCGGCCGCGCAGGACACGACCCGAACCCGGTCGTCTGCGATTCCGTAGAAGTCGATGATCTCCTGGCGCATGCCGTGAGTGAGCGCAGTCACCAGATCCGAGGTGGTCACCGAGCCGCGGACCGCACCGCGCAGGTAGGCGCCGTTCGCCTCGTCGACCATGTCGGGCACCGTCTCGAAACAAAGGTCGTGGACCGCGGTGATGCAGCGAGACCGTGCGAGCGGCCAGCGACTGAAGTCGGGGAAGAAATACACACCCCGACCGAGGATCAGGTCCATCGGCGGAACCCGACCGGCCTGTTGGAGACGCTGGAACTGGGTGAAGGTGGCAGGAATACGCAGCGGCCGGATCCGCTCGAAGCCGTACCCGCGCGCGATCGACGCCGTTCCGAACGGGACCGCGAGGCGGGCGTCGATGTCACCACGCTCACCGATACGGGCATCCAGCGCCTGCAACAGGTGCAGGGTGTAGTTGCCCACGCCGCTGAAGTGCGGAGCGACAAGTGGTTTGCCGTCGATGACGAGCCGGATCGGAGCCGAGGATGCGGACGCTTTCATGCCGCGGTGTCCAAGGTCGCCTCCACGGCGGTCAACAACTGATCTGCGGCACGCGACCAACTCAGCTCCGCGGCACGCGCCCGGCCGTTCCGTCCCAGACGGGTCGCGAGTTCGTCATCGGCGTGGAGCCGAATCACGGCCGCGGCGATGGCCGCCGGGGTGGGTTCTACGACCAGTCCGGTCTCACCGTCGTCGACGAGTTCCGCGAGTCCGCCGCCGTCGCGGCAGACGATCACGGGGCGACCGTGGTGCATCGCTTCGATGGCGGTGAGCCCGTAGTCCTCGTCGTAGGCAGGGGCGACCACACACCGTGCCGATGCGTACAGCTCATCGAGCCGGCGATCGCTGACGTGGCCGACGAAATCGACCCGACCGATCATCGCAACCGGACGCTCCGGTGGGGTGCCGGTGTTGCACCACAGTGCGGCGTCGTCGAGTGCCTCGACGGTCACCTCCCGCGTCGACAGGCGCGCGTCGAGATCACGGGTGAACGCCAACCGGCCGCCCGTGCCGGTGCAGGTGACCGGGATCTTCGCGTCGAGCAGATGCGCCGCGGCGACCAGCAACTCGGCGCGCTTGGGGAACTCGTGGCGGGTCACACCCAGCACCCCGACCGTCTCGGCGACGCCGGCGTCGACGACGGTCTCACCCTCGGCCGCCACGCCGATGCCCGCCTGGAACGGCAGCGTCTCGCGGCGTCCGTTGAAACGCGCCAGGCGCCCGGCGACGGTCTCTGACGGGCAGAGAAACGTGCTCACCGCCCCGAGCCGGTCCCGGTCGAGGTCACGGACGAGCCGGGCAGCATGCGCGTGCGCCTCGGGATCGCTGGCGAACCCGGCATCGACATAGGTGTCCTCGAGGTCGTAGAAGATCCGGTGGTGGTGGAAGAACAGCGCCAGGTGCGCACGATGACGGTGGACGTACGACGGCGGCGAGGTGGATATCACCAGGTCATAGACACCCGACGAGATCCCGTCGAAACGGTCACGGCCGTGCAGATAGGTGAGGAATTCTCGTTGGGTGTCGATGACGAGGCTCTCCAGCCGCCGGCTGCGCGCTACGACGTCGGTGTCGGTGAGATCCACCGTGTGCCGGGTCACGTCGTAACCTGCGCCGGTCAGGATTCCCTCGACGCGGTTGACGACGCGCTCGAACCCGCCGACCGGGCCGTGATGCGGTTTCAGCATGGCGATCTTGATCATGGTCGGGACTCAGCCCGCCTCGGCCTTGGTGGCGATCACGGCGTAGTCCATCGGTCCGAACAGGGCCCAGTTGATCTCCTCGAGCATGCCTGGCGGGAGGGACCCGCGTTGGGTGGCGAGGGTGCGTTCACTCTGGGTGGCCTTGCGCGGGTGGAGATAGCGAACTTCGACGGCATCGAAGCCCCGCTGGCGGCACAGAAACTCGAGGAGCTGGGGGTGCAACGGTTTGACGTGGGTGGGATCCAGATAGAACGACGACGCCCCGACCGTCAGGTTCGTGCAGTTGGGGGTCTCCAGGATCAGCACGCCACCCGGCACCAGGGCGACGAGCGCGGCTTCGATCAGATCGAGCAGGTCACGCAGCGGCAGATGCTCCGCGATGTGGAATCCGGTCACCGCTGCCACCGAATCGTCGGGCAGGTCTCGCAGGTGGGCGACGGCGTCACCCTCGCGTGCGTCGAGCCCCCGCTCGGTACAGTCGGCGACGGTCAACGGGTTCAGGTCGAGTCCATACGCGGGGACATCGTGGTCGCGCAGGATCTCGAGCCATTCACCCCGACCACAGCCGATGTCGATGACCGTCGCCGTCGACCCGATTGCTTCGACGTCGACGACGTAGGGCTCCAGCAGGGCCCGCACGTCGGCTCGGGATCCGCGGAACGTGTCCTCGAGGTCGGCATAGAGGCGGGCGTCATCGGAGTCGAAGCCGACGTCGATGGCACGCATCGCCGCGGTCGTGTTCTCGGCGACTCGCGCGGCTCCGGCCCCCGCGCCGTCGTCGGCCGCAGCGCTCGACTCGGCGGACCGCCGGACGCGACCGATCTTCGCCTCGAGCACCTGGATCCGGCTCAGCAGACTCTGCAACTCGATCCGGCGTCCCATCGGATCGAGCCGGTCGGCTCCTTCGGAGACGGCTTCGACCGCAGCGAAACGGTCCTCGAGGTCGCGCACCTGCTCGGACACCTCGTCGATGGCGACGTCGATCGTCGCGATCGCGGCGTTCATCCGGTTCAGGCGAGGTTCCAGCGTGTGCAGTTCGCTTCCCTGGGCCCGCACCAACCCGGCAATGGTCCCCAACGCCTCGAGCACTCGTGAGTTGAACACACGCTGGTAGGAGGTCACCGGACGCAGACCGTCGAGCAGGACCTTCTTGACCGGGCGGGCCCGGGCGCC
>DASSYG010000264.1:0-2632 GCA_035703405.1 Acidimicrobiales bacterium
GAACGACAAGCTCAGCCCGAACGAAGAGGCAGCCATCCGTACGGTCCCGACGGGCCTCTTCGTCAACGGTCGATGGCAGGACGCCGACCGCACGATGCCCGTCGTCGATCCGTCCACCGAACGAGAGTTGTGTTCGGTCGCCGACGCGAGCCCCGCCGACGGGATGCGCGCTCTCGACGCCGCGGCAGCGGCCCAGGATTCGTGGGCGCAGACGTCACCGCGTGAACGCTCGACGATCCTCGCGGACGCGTATCGGCTCATGATCGAGAACGTCGATCGGCTCGCGCTCATCATGACGCTCGAAATGGGTAAGCCGCTCGCCGAAGCACGCGGCGAGGTCAACTACGCGGCCGAGTTCTTCCGCTGGTTCGCCGAGGAGGCCGTCCGCATCGACGGCGGCTACATGCAGGCACCCGCCGGTGGATCGAGATTCCTCGTCACCCGACAGCCGGTTGGCCCGACCCTGCTCATCACCCCGTGGAATTTCCCGATGGCGATGGGCACCCGCAAGATCGGCCCGGCCATCGCCGCAGGCTGCACGAGCGTGATCAAGCCGGCGTCGCAGACACCGCTGTCGATACTCGCCCTCGCCGATCTGCTCAGCGAGGCGGGACTTCCGGCCGGGGTCGTCAACGTCGTCACGACGTCGCAGTCCGATGACGTGATGGCGCCGCTGATCCTCGATCCGCGCTCACGCAAGCTGTCGTTCACGGGGTCGACCGGAGTCGGCAAACACCTGCTCGAACTGTGTGCGCGCACCGTCATGCGCACCTCGATGGAACTCGGCGGCAACGCGCCGTTCCTCGTGTTCGACGATGCAGATCTCGACGCCGCCGTCGACGGCGCGATGGCCGCCAAGATGCGCAACATCGGACAGGCCTGCACCGCCGCGAACCGTATCCTCGTCCAGCGCGGTGTCGCCGAGGAATTCACCAAGTGCCTCACCGAGCGCATGTCCGAGCTGCCGATGGGCCGCGGTGTCGAGGACGGGGTGGTCGTCGGGCCGCTCATCAACCGTGCCGCCGTCGACAAGGTCGGCCAACTCATCGCCGACGCCGTCGCCCGCGGCGCGACCGTCGCCCTCGGCGGCACCCCCGTCGACCGACCCGGATACTTCTATCCGGCATCGGTACTCACCGACGTCGCCGACGACGCGCAGATGTGCCACACCGAGATCTTCGGCCCGGTCGCGGCGATCAGCACCTTCGACACCGAAGACGAAGCGGTCCGACGTGCCAACGACACTCCCTTCGGGCTCGTGTCCTACGTCTACACCGAGAACCTGCGGCGGGGGCTGCGCGTGTGCGAAGCGCTCGAAGCCGGGATGGTGGGGCTGAATCAGGGCGTGGTCTCCAACCCTGCCGCACCGTTCGGCGGGATCAAGGAGTCCGGGCTCGGGCGCGAAGGCGGCTTCACGGGAATCGACGAGTTCCTCGAAACCAAGTACATCGGCGTTGCCCTCTGACCGTTCCGCGCCTAACCGTTCCGCGCCGAGGCGACATCCTGTTCGTCGCTCATGCCCAGGCTCCGGCTCAGTGCGAGCACGGCATCGCGGCGGCTCAGCGCCCCGAACGGTGAACCACCGGTCGGGTTGTCGCTGCCGCAGATCCAGGTAGGGCCGTCGGAGAGGTGCTCCAGCGCCTCCTCCGCGACGTCGGACGGGTCGGCGAGGTCCCGGCGGGATCCGCCCGCGGCGCCGAGCGCCCGATGCATCGACGGGGTGTCGGTCGCACCGAGCACAAGTCCGAGAACATCGACCCCGCTGCCGCGCCACTCGGCCCACAAGCTCTCCGCCAGGATCAGATCGAACGCCTTGGTGGCGCCGTAGGTGGCGAGGGTAGGGCCTCCCACCCAAGCGGCGCCCGAGGTCACGAGGACTACGGCGCCGCGACCCCGCGCCACCATCGGTCCACCGAATCTGTACGCCGCTTCGACAACACTCGTGCAGTTGCGGTGCACCAGCGACAGGTGCGTCGCGAGGTCCTTGTCGAGGAACGCGGCGCTGCGATCGTCGCTGCCCGCGTTGTAGACGAACAACCCGACCTCGAGGTCGGCGGTCGCGGCATCGAGCTCGGCCGGAGCATCGGACGCACTCAGGTCGAGTGGGACCGTGCGCACTTCGACACCGTGCTTCGACCGGATTTCGGCCGCGCACTCGTCCAGCACGCGTTGCCGTCGCGCCACCAGCACAATGTTCATGCCGCGAGCGGCCATACCGTGAGCGAAGGCCGCACCTACGCCATCGGAACCTCCGGCGATGACGCCCCACCGTCCATATCTACTCGCCAGGTCTGTCGTCACTGTTCGATCCTTGTCGTCCTGATGGATTCGGGTTCGGGGCCGTCTGCGTCATCTCGACGGCCATGTCTGTGCCGATAATTCACGTGCGGCTCAGGCGGAATCGACGGACGGCGCAAGCATCTCTCGATGCTCGGCGGTGCCGTCGAGATTGGCGTTGATCCGCTCCTCGATCCGCCAGCCGTTCGGGGTACGCACCCAGCGCCAGGTGTTCGCTGAGACCCGAGCCACCCAGAATCGGTCGGCGTCGGCGTCCCAGCGGATGTTGAGCGCATAGCTGCGGCCGGTCGCCCGGTCACCGTCGACCACGATGTGCGGCACGGTCAGGACGTGA
>DASSYG010000334.1:0-2299 GCA_035703405.1 Acidimicrobiales bacterium
CGCGGATCATCACCTCGTGATTGCCGCGCCGCGACCCGTACGAATTGAAGTCCGCCGCATCGACACCGTGCTCCTGTAGATAGCGTCCGGCGGGACTCTCGCGGCGGATCGCGCCGGCCGGGGAGATGTGGTCGGTGGTGACCGAGTCGCCGAGGAGTGCCAGCACCCGCCCACCCGCGATGTCGCGCAGCGGCTCGGGTTCGGCTGTCATCCCGTCGAAGTACGGTGGGCGCCGCACATATGTCGAATCGTCCTTCCACTCGAACACCTCACCGGTGGGGACATCCAGGTTCCGCCATGTGTCGTCGCCGTGATACACGTCGGCGTAGCCGGATTCGAACATCTCCGAGCGCACGCACTCGTCGATGACGGATTGGATCTCCTCGGTGGACGGCCAGATGTCGCGCAGGAACACGGGGTTGCCGTCGGTGTCGGTGCCGAGTTCGCCCTCGAGGAGGTCGACGAGCATCGACCCCGCGAGTGCATAGGTGATCACCAACGGCGGCGAGGCGAGGAAGTTCATCTTCGTCTGCGGATGGATCCTGCCTTCGAAATTACGGTTGCCCGACAGAACGGCCGACACGTTGAGATCGTGTTCGTCGACCGCGGAGGCGATTTCGTCGAGCAGGGGACCGGAGTTGCCGATACACGTGGTGCATCCGTATCCCACGAGGTTGAAGCCGAGCTTCTCGAGATACGGCGTGAGTCCTGCGCGTTCGTAATAGTCGGTGACGATCCTCGACCCGGGTGCGAGGGTCGTCTTCACCCACGGTTTGCTGCGCAGACCCTTCTCCACGGCCTTCTTGGCAAGTAGGCCCGCAGCGATCATCACCGAGGGGTTCGACGTATTGGTACACGACGTGATCGCCGCGATCACGACGTGACCGTGGTCGAGTTCGAATTCGGGCCCGTCGCCGATGCGCACGGGCACCTTTTTCGACGGCGGATCGGCTGCGGCGAAGTCGTCGGGCAGGGGATTACGCGGTGGTGCGCTGGTGTCCTTACCGAAGATGGCGACGGGATCGCTCGCAGGAAACGACTCGATCGAGCCTTCGTCGAGACCCACCTCCTGCACTTGTGCGACGACGCCGG
This sequence comes from Acidimicrobiales bacterium, assembly GCA_035703405.1. Classification (GTDB taxonomy): domain Bacteria; phylum Actinomycetota; class Acidimicrobiia; order Acidimicrobiales; family Iamiaceae; genus JAFDWI01. The sequence continues at coordinate 1,093 of DASSYG010000334.1, forward strand.
GCACATCAGCGCCTGCGAGCAGCGCCCCGACCGCCTGGGGTGCGAGAGCCACCGGGATGCGGTCCTGTGGCCGTTTCGGGCCGGCGATCGACGGGCGTACCGTCGACAGGTCGAGTTCGACGACCTGGCTGTATGCGGGTTCGCGGGCGGGATCGTGCCACAACCCTTGTTCCTTGGCGTACGCCTCGACGAGACGCACCTGATCGTCGGATCGGCCGGTGAGGCGCATGTAGTCGAGGGTGATGTCGTCGATCGGGAAGATCGAGATGGTCGAGCCGTATTCGGGACTCATGTTGCCGATCGTGGCGCGATTGGCAAGCGGCACATTCGCTACGCCGGGTCCGAAGAACTCGACGAATTTTCCCACCACGCCGGTCTTGCGCAGCATTTCGGCGACGGTGAGAACCAGGTCGGTGGCGGTGGTGCCCTCCCTCAGTTCGCCGCTGAGCTTGAATCCCACGACTTGCGGGATCAGCATCGAGGCGGGCTGACCGAGCATCGCGGCCTCGGCTTCGATTCCACCGACGCCCCACCCGACGACACCGATGCCGTTGATCATCGGGGTATGCGAGTCGGTTCCGACCAGTGAATCCGGGTAGGCCAGCGTGTCTCCGTCCTCGGTCTCGCGGGTGAAGACGACCCGACCGAGATACTCGAGATTGACCTGGTGGCAGATGCCGGTGCCCGGTGGTACGACCTTGAAGTCGTCGAAGGCGCCCTGCGCCCACCGCAACAATTCGTAGCGTTCGCGGTTACGTGAGAATTCGAGATCGGTGTTGATGCGGAATGCGTCCTCGGTGCCGAACACGTCGGCGATCACCGAGTGGTCGATGACGAGTTCGGTGGGGATGAGCGGATTGATCCGGGTGGCGTCGCCACCGCGGGTCGTCACGGCATCGCGCATCGCGACGAGGTCCACCACGCACGGCACACCGGTGAAATCCTGCATGAGCACGCGGGCCGGCGAGAACTGGATTTCAGGATTGTGGGTGGAGGCCGGATCCCATCCCGCGACCGCTTCGATCTGTTCCCGAGTGACCAGCCGGCCATCCTCGGTGCGCAGCAGATTCTCGAGCAGCACCTTGAGGCTGTACGGCAGATGGTCCGCGCCCGGCACGCCGTCGATGCGATAGATGCGGTAGTCGGTGTCTCCGACGGTGAGTGTGTCTCGTGTGCTGAAACTGTCGTGACTCATATCGTGCCTCCT
>DASSYG010000379.1:0-8904 GCA_035703405.1 Acidimicrobiales bacterium
GGCACTCATTCGCACGCTCTCCAACTGCGGTGTGGACATCTGTTTCACCAATCCCGGTACGTCCGAGATGCATTTCGTCGCCGCACTCGACGCGGTGCCCGACGTACGCGCGGTTCTCGCGCTCTTCGAAGGGGTGGCCACGGGCGCGGCCGACGGTTACGCGCGCGTCGCGGGTCGTCCGGCCGCCACGTTGTTGCACCTCGGGCCGGGGATGGGCAATGGCTGGGCCAACCTCCACAACGCTCGACGCGGCCATGTCCCGGTCGTGAACATCGTCGGCGACCACGCGACCTATCACCGCAAGTACGACGCGCCGCTCACCTCCGACATCGACGGGCTCGCCCGCGCGGTTTCCGGATGGGTCCGCTCCTCGGACTCTTCCGATGCCCTACCCGACGACACCGCCGACGCCGTCGCCGCGGCGCAAGGGCCGCCGGGACAGGTCGCCACGCTGATCCTTCCTGCGGACTCGTCGTGGTCCGAAGCCCGTGGACCGGCCGAACCGCGACCCGTTGCCGTACCACCACCGCTTGATGATGCACTGCTCAACCGTGCCGCCGATGCGCTGCGCGCGGGGGGATCCAGTGCCCTGCTGGTCGGCGGTCGAGTGGTCGGATCCGAAGTCGGCCTGGTCGCAGCCACGCGGCTCGCCGCCGGAACCGGGTCGAAACTGCTCGCCGAGACCTTCCCGACCCGGCTCCGGCGCGGTGGCGGCCTGCCGGCGATCGAACGCCTCGGTTACCTCGCCGAGTTCGCCCAGATGCAGCTCGAGGGGGTGACCCGGTTGATCGTGATCGACACCACCGCTCCCGTGAGCTTCTTCGCCTATCCGGGCAGACCTTCGGACCTTGTCCCCGAAGGCTGCGAAGTGATCCGCTTCGAACCCGACGGGAACGACCCGGTGGCGATCCTCGACGCGCTGGCCGACCGGGTCGGGGCCCCGGTTGACGTGCCGAGGCAGGAAGCCGTCAGACCCGATCTGGGATCCGGTGCCTTGACGGCCGAGACGCTCGCCAACGCCCTCGGCGCACTCCTCCCGGCCGATGCGATCGTGTCCGACGAGTCGAACACGTCGGGGCTGTCGATGGCGGGTGCCACTGCGGGGTGCCCGCCCCACGACTGGCTCACGCTCACCGGCGGCGCCATCGGCCAAGGACTCCCCGTCGCTACCGGTGCAGCGTTGGCGGCCCCCGACCGGCCCGTGATCGCCCTGGAATCCGACGGCAGCGCGCTGTACACGATTCAGTCACTGTGGACCCAAGCCCGGGAACGTTCGAACGTGACTACGATCCTGTTGAACAACCGCAGCTACTCGATCCTGAACCTGGAACTCTCCCGGGTCGGGGCCGAGGAGCCGGGGCCGGTCGCGCTGTCGATGCTGGACCTGTCGAACCCGGAGATGGACTTCGTGTCGATCGCCCGTGGTCTCGGGGTCGCCGGCTCCAAAGCCACGACCGTCGCCGAGTTCGCCGACCAGTTCACTTCCGCACTGGAAACCGCAGGCCCACACCTGATCCAGGTCGACCTCGAGCCGCTGTTCTGAGCCGCCGTCCATGAAACAGAACCTCCTCGACCTCTACCGGATCCTCGATGCCGGTACCCGTCGTCGTCTGAAGACTGCGATCGTCGGCCTGTTGGCGATCTCGGTCTTCGAGATGATCGGGCTGGTCCTGCTGCTCCCGTTGATGCAGATGTTCGCCGGTGCCACCACCGACTCGGGCGCGCTCGGACGGGTCTCGGACTTCTTCGGCAACCCCAGTGACAGCACACTCGCCGTCATTCTTGCCGGGATCGTGTTCGGCGCGTTCCTGACCAAGGGTCTGTTCACCTTGTTCTTCCGTTGGTGGATGATCGGTTTTCTCAACGTCCAATCCGCCCGCACCGCGGGGCTGCTCTTTCGGCGGTTCCTCGGCGCGCCGTACGCCCTTCATCTGCGACGCAACTCGGCCGACCTGGTCAGGACCGTCCAGGAGGGCGTGAACCAGACGTTCATGAGCACGGTCATCGGGATGCTCACGATCGTGTCCGAGGGCACCACGATCCTCGCGGTCGCCGCCGTGCTGGGCGTCCTCCGTCCGGTCCCGACGCTGGGCATGGTGGCCTACTTCGTGATCGTCGGCTTCGCGTTTCTGCGTATCGTGCGGAGCCGGGCGCAACGGGCCAGCCGGGACCTCATGGGGTCGGCACGCGACGTCTACCAGGCGGCCTTTCAGGGCCTGGGGGCGATCAAGGAGGTCCAGGTCCGTCGGAAGGAGGCGTACTTCCTCCGACGCTACGAAGACGCCCGTATGGTCTACGCCAAGGCCACGCAGATGTCGCTCTTCCTCGGTGAAGCGCCCCGGTACGTGATGGAGATGCTCTTCATCGTGGGCATCGCGTTGATGAGCATCATCATCTTCGTCGGCAACGACGCCCAGCAGGGTGCTGCGACCCTCGGACTCTTCGTCGCCGCAGGCTTCCGGATGCTCCCCTCGATGGTGCGGTTGTTCGCTTCGGTGAACGCCATGCGGATCGGGTCCGAAGGCATGAAGATCGTGGTCCGCGACCTGAACGAGCTGGCGCCCGCCACCGACATCGACGAGGTCGCCCAGCCGTTGGAGTTGAGCGACGGGATCACCATCGAAGGACTCGGCTTCACCTACGAGGGCACGGACCGGGCGGTGCTGGAAGAGATCGACCTGACGATCCCGGCAGGGCGCTCGCTGGCGGTGGTCGGTTCCAGCGGGGCCGGCAAGACCACCCTTGTCGACCTCATCCTGGGGCTCCACCTGCCCACCGAGGGTCGGATCCTGATCGATGGCGTGGATCTCGTCGACGTCATCCCACACTGGCAACGGGCGATCGGGTTGGTCCCCCAGGACGTGTTCCTGCTCGACGACTCTCTCCGGGCCAACATCGCATTCGGGGAGGCCGACGACGACATCGACCAGGAGCGCCTCGACGAGGCACTCGATCGAGCGCAGCTCGCCGGACTCGTCGAGTCGCTCCCCGAAGGACTGGCGACCGAGGTCGGCGAGCGAGGTGTGCGCCTCTCAGGCGGGCAGCGCCAACGCATCGGCATCGCCCGCGCCCTGTATCTGCGCCCGAAACTCCTCGTCCTCGACGAGGCGACGTCGTCACTGGATTCGCAGACCGAGCGTTACATCACCGACACCATCGACAGCCTGCACGGCCATCAGACGATGCTGATCGTCGCTCATCGACTCTCCACGGTCCGCCGTTGCGATCAGCTCATCTTCATGCGCCAGGGGCGGATCGAGACGGTCGGAACTTTCGCAGAGGTCAAACGCGACAACGCGGAGTTCGCGCACCTCGTCGAGCTCGGTTCCCTGGACGCGATCGACGACCGCGCCGCGTCCTGATCAGCTCGCGATCGAACGGCGGTAGGCCCGCACGGCGAGCGGTGCACAGACGCCCACCAACAGCAGGATCCAGATGACCGTGTAGGCGACGGGGTGATGGGTGGGCCAGGGGTCCGACGCCGTAGCAGCCGTGACCGGGTTGCCAAAAAGCTCCCGCAGACCGTCGGACAAGGTCGTCACCGGATTCCAGCGGGCGAAGGTCTGCAGCGGCCCCGGCATCGAGGTTGGCGGCACGAAGGTCGAGGCGATGAACGTGATCGGGAACAACACCGCGAAGGCGATCCCGTTGACGCCCTCGGGGGTACGGACCAGGCTTCCCAGGAGGATCCCGATCCAGATCATCGCGAGCACGAAGCCCATCATCAACGCATAGGCCTCGAGGGCCTGGACGAATCCGTTGCGGATCCGCCAACCGATCACGAGGCCGGTGATCGACATCAACACGACCGGAAGGATTGCCTTGAGGAAGTTCGCGAGCGCGTACCCCGCCAGCACGGTGCCACGTGAGATGGGCAACGACCGGAACCGATCGACCACCTGGTTCTTGCGGTCGTTCGCGATCGCCAGGGCCACACCGAACGTCGTGAAGGTCAAGGTCTGGGCGATGATCCCGCCCATGAGGAACTCGCGGTAGTTCCCTCCGTCCGGTGCGGCGATCGCCCCGCCGAACACGTAGCCGAACATGAGCACGAACATGATCGGCTGCACGGTGGCATCGCTGAGCTGTTCGGGTTGCCGACGCATGTGGATCAGACCTCGACGGGCAATGATCCAGGTGTCGTGGGCGAAACCGCGGGGTTCGTGCAGCCGGGATCCGGTCTCGGCGACCGGTCGTTCGAGGGTGAGCGTCATCGTTCGGCTCCTGCGAGTTGCTCCTCGGAAGGGGTCTCGCCGGTGAGCGTGAGGAACACCTCGTCGAGCGTGGGCTGACGGAGGCTGAGGTCCTCCACCGCGATCTCGGCCTCGGCGAGCGCGCCGGCGACGGCAGCGAGACCCGCGACTCCGTCGGTGGTCGGCGCGGTCGTCGTGTGGTTGGCATGGTCGGTGACCGGTTCGGTCCCACACATACGCGCCAGGACCGCGGCAGCAGCATCGAGATCGGCGTCGTCCGCCACCGTCGCACCGATGTGGTCGCCTCCCACCTGACGCTTGAGGTTGCGGGCGTCGCCCCGCGCGATGACCCGACCGTGATCGATCACCACGATGTCGTCGGCGAGTCGGTCGGCTTCATCGAGGTACTGCGTGGTCAGCAGCAACGACGCACCCATGTGGACCAGGCCCTCGAGCACGTCCCAGAGCTCGGCGCGGGCCCGGGGGTCCAGACCGGTGGTCGGTTCGTCGAGAAACAGCACCTCGGGGTGGGCCACGAGGGTGACCGCGAGGTCCAGACGGCGACGCATCCCACCCGAGTAGGTGTCGGCTATCCGATCGGTGGCGTCGGTCAACGAGAACGCCTCGAGCAGCTCGGTCGCGCGTGCGTGCGCCTCACGACGACCGAGCTGGTGCAGTTGGGAGACCATGACGAGGTTCTCGTGCCCGGTGAGCAACGGATCGACCGTCGCGTCCTGCGCGGTGAGGCCGATCCGACGCCGCACCTCGTGCGCTTGGGTGGCCACGTCGAAGCCTGCAACCGTGGCATGACCGCCATCGGCGTCGGACAACGTGGTCAGGATGCGTACCGCCGTGGTCTTCCCGGCACCGTTCGGACCGAGGATCGCAGTGACCGTGCCACGGGGTAGGTCGATGTCGACGCCGGCGAGTGCGACCTTTTCTCCGTACCTCTTGACGAGCCCCCTTGCCTTGATCGCAAGCGGCTCAGCCGCCGCCGGGGCGTCGTTCACGGCATCCGCTCCCCGAGGTGCGCCGCGGTGGTACCGCCGATCGGAATCGGGTCCATGCCGAGCTTGGCGTGATCCCACGAACGGATCCGCGTCACGTCGAAACGGATCGCGACCCGCTTGGTGAGCATGAACTCCACCAACGGTCGGACCTCTTCGGTGTAGGGACCGGTGTAGCGCTCCCAGATGCTCACGCCGACCTCCCAGAGGGCGTCCGCGTCTTCCACGATGACACCGCGGCCCTCCATCGAGACACCACGGAGCTGGTCGTAGGTCTCGCCGTCCTCGAGGAGCACGCTCAGGGTCTGGTCGCGGCGTAGGTTCTGTGCCTTCTGGGACTTCGCCTTGGTCTCGAACCAGAGCACGCCGTCGATCACCGCGTACCACATGGCCACGACGTGTGGGGTGCCTCCCGGCCCGACCGACGCGAGGACCGCGGTGCGATGCTCGTCGATGTAGGTGGTGACCTCGTCGTCGCTGAGCGTGATTCTGCTGCGTTCGTTTCTGCCCATCGGCTCTCTTCCCGGACTCGTCGACCCACCCTCGGCGGTTCCGCCTTTCTAGTCGCTCAGTGCGATCCCGAGGTACTGGGTTTCCCGATACGCCTCGATACCCTCTGCGCCGCCTTCCCGGCCGATCCCCGATGACTTGATGCCGCCGAACGGCGCCGCCGGATTCGACACGACCCCGCGGTTGATCCCGACCATCCCGGCCTCGAGGGCCTCGGCCACGGTGATCGCGGCGTCGAGATCCCGGGTATACAGGTACGACACCAGCCCGGCGTCGGTGTCGTTCGCCATCGCGATCGCCTCGTCGACGTCGTCGAAGGCGACCACCGGAGCGACCGGGCCGAAGATCTCGGTGCCGAGCAGTTCCGCATCAGCCGGCACGTCGGCCAACACGGTCGGGGTGTAGAACCAGCCGGGGCGCTCCGCGATGGCCCCACCGGTGATCACGTGCGCGCCATCACGCACCGCCTCGTCCACGAGGCCGGCGATTTTGGCGCGGTCGGCGTCACGGATGATCGGCCCCACTTCAACGTCGGGATCGGTCCCCCGGCCGAGCCGGAGCGCGGCCATACGAGCCGCCAGCTCGGCGGTGAAGCCCTCGGCGATCGAGCGGTGCACCAGAAACCGGTTCGCCGAGGTGCAGGCCTCTCCCCCGTTGCGCATCTTGGCTTCCATCGCGCCGTCGACGGCGGCGTCCACGTCGGCGTCGGCGAGCACCACGAAGGGCGCATTCCCACCCAACTCGAGTGACACCCGTTGCAGGTTCTGCGAGGCTGCTTCGTGCAAACTCTTGCCGACCCGGGTCGACCCGGTGAAGGAGATCTTGCGCAGCCGGGGGTCGGCCAGCAACGTGGACGACAGCGACGACGCGTCGGTCGTGGTGACCAGATTGCACACACCTGCCGGGAACCCGGCATCGATCAGGATCTCGGTCAACAAGAGTGACGTGATCGGGGTGACCTCGGAGGGTTTGCAGATCATCGTGCACCCCGCCGCCGCGGCGGCACCGATCTTTCGGGTGAGCATCGCGAGGGGAAAGTTCCACGGGCTGATCAACAATGCCGGCCCCACCGGCCGGGACGTCACCACGATCCGTCCGTCACCGCCGGGAGCGACCGTGTAGCGGCCGTCGATCCGGACCGTCTCCTCGGCGAACCAGCGGAAGAACTCGGCACCGTAGGCGACCTCACCGCGGCTCTGGGCCAACGGCTTGCCCATCTCGAGAGTCATGGCGAGCGCCAGGTCGTCGGTGCGCGCCACGCACCCCTCGAAAGCGCGCCGCAGCATCTCGGACCGTTTCCGCGGAGGAGTGATCGACCATCCCGACTGGGCCTCGACCGCCGCATCCAGAGCGGCGAGCGCGTCGGCCGCGGTGCCATCTGCGATCGCAACCCCCAATGCCTCACCTGTCGCGGGATCGTCGACGTCGAAGCCCGCACCATTCGACGATGCTCGCCATTCTCCACCGATGGACAGACCTTCGGGGAGGGAACGCAGCAGATCGGTTTCGTCGACGCTCATCGGTGACGACCCTACCGAGCGGTCAGCTCAGGAACGCTGAAGCTTCTTGATCCGTTCGATGCGGACACCGTCGCCGTTGGCGTCGGTGCCCTTCTCGATCAACAGGGCGGCCCGATCCCGCTGCGCCTCACGTTCGGCCTTCGCCAGATCCACTCTGGCCAGAGCAGCTTCGACACCGTGTTCGGTGATGTACTCGGCCCATTCCACCAACGTGGAGACCATCTCGTCCTGGGCGACCACCGCGACGTTCTGACCCTTGACGAACAGGTGGCCCTTGTCACGGCCACCGGCGATTCCCAGGTCGGCGTCACGCGCCTCACCCGGCCCGTTCACGACACAACCCATGACCGCGACCTGCAGCGGCAGGTCCTTGTCGGCGAGGGCCTGCTGCGCCTCGGCAGCGAGTCCGATCACGTCGATCTCGGCACGTCCACACGACGGGCACGCGATCAGGTCGAGCCCGGTGCGCTCACGCAGTCCGAGCGCCTCGAGCAGTTGCCTGCCCGCACGGGCTTCCTCGACGGGATCGGCGGTGAGCGAAAAGCGGATCGTGTCACCGATCCCTTCGGCCAACAACGTCGCGATCCCCGCGGTGCCCTTGAGCAGCCCACCGGGCAACGGTCCGGCCTCGGTGACCCCGAGGTGAAGGGGGTGATCGGTGGCATCCGCGAGTTGCCGGTACGCCTCGACCATGAGCGGCACGTTCGAGGCCTTCACCGAGATCTTCACATCGTGGAAGTCGACCTCTTCGAAATAGGCCAACTCGGTCATCGCGGATTCGACCATCGCCTCGGGCGTGACCCGGTCACCGTATTTCCGGTACAGATCCGGATGCAGCGAACCCCCGTTGACCCCGATCCGGATCGGCACTCCCCGGTCCTTCGCCTCGGCCGCGACCGTCTTGATGTGTGCCGGGTTCTTGATGTTGCCGGGATTCAGGCGCAGGCAGTGCACGCCGGCTTCGAGCGCTTCGAGGGCCCTCTTGTACTGGTGATGGATGTCGGCGACGATCGGGACCGGCGAACGCGGCACGATCCGAGCCAGTCCCTCCGCCGCCTCGGAATCGTTGCAGGTGCAGCGCACGATGTCGGCTCCGGCCCCTCGCAGCGCATAGATCTGGGCGAGGGTGCCGTCGACGTCAGCGGTCTTCGTGGTCGTCATCGACTGCACGCTGATCGGGGCGTCGCCCCCCACCGCGACCGGGTTCGTGCGGTGCGCGAGCACGATTTGGCGGGTCTCGCGTCGCGGATATCGGTTCGTGGTCTCGTACTGCATGTCAGTTCACCAGCTATTTCACGGAGACGGGATTGGCGAGGTCGAGATACAGGCTCGACACGAAGAGCAGCCCCAACAACAGAATCATCACATAGATCACCGGGAGCAACTTGTTCAGATCCGAGTAATACCGCTGACCGGTCCCCTTCCGCCACTCCTGGACCTTCTCGTAGACCGCGATCACCACATGGCCACCGTCGAAGGGCAGCATCGGGATCAGGTTGAACACCCCGATGAAGATGTTCACGATGACGAACAGGAAGAGCAGATCCGCGAGGCCGCCCGAGGACGCCAAGGAGTTCCCGATGTTGAAGATGCCCACGATCGACAGGAACCGGCCCTCCTGGGCGCTGGAGTCGACCGTGGTGCTCTTGAACGCCGCTTCGCCTCCCATCGACT